>CAZFZD010000076.1:0-4930 GCA_964522895.1 Candidatus Woesearchaeota archaeon
TTTCATAGCCATCAGCCTTGCCGTATTTGGAAGAAAGATTTGAAGGGTAAAACTGGAACTGTTCAGTACAAAAAAGCTCTTTCATTATCCCTAATGCTCTTTCTTGCCTTACGCATGTGTTAAGATAGGCTTTGTCAAACAATTCAAGGCACTCATCAACAAAAGCTTGTGCATGGGGTCTGACTCCATGGTCTCTGCCCGGCTTTGGGATTGAAGTTTCTATCAATACTCCTTCCAAGTCCAGCATCAGTATTTTTGCCATATGCTAATCTTTCCATCAGAACTTTAAAAAACTTTTTATAGGCATGATGCTTGATTAATATTCATGGAACAATATTACATGCCTAAGGAGCTTGACTTTGAAAACTTGAGGTTTTGCTTAGATAATTATGAGCCTGTCTCTTTATTTATCAGGGACTGTGGCGGCCTTAGGGAAGATGGAAAATATAGCTGCCAGGGCAGGGCAAAAGTATCAGAATCCCTGGAAGACAAGCAACTTGATTTCAAGAAAGACGATTCAGGATTGTACATGCTGGTTGATTCTGAAGAAGTGTTCCATTTCCCATTAAATAAATATTATAAGGGCTTTTCAGTGGCATATGAAAGGATATGGCCCACAGAAGATGGTATTGGAAGGATGGTTATGTTAAGTCATGGCATTAATCCTGAGGATTCAAATCTGCCTGAACCAAGGACATCCACTTTAAGAAATGTACTGGATTATCATCTTATGGAGATTGCATTTGAAGGCAGGATAAACCTTAAATTTCATTCCTGGTGGCAAGAACCGCATTTCAAATATTGGACAGTATTCTGAAAGAGATGAATCTCTGATTCAAGTTCGTCTTTTTATAAAATTAGCAGTATGAAGTTTAAATGAAGATAAGAATGCTATGAAGAATACTCCGCCTAATAACAGGAATACATAAAGATAATTTGAGCTATTAAATATATAACCGCTTAACAGGCTTGAAATTACCAAGCCCAACATTTTGAATGTTATTAGCAATCCATTAAATCTTCCTGTTTCTTTTTTATCCAATCTTTCATTAATCATAGCAACTATTGAAGGATAAGGGATGATGATTGAAAGTGTCAAAAAGAGAAATAATATCATTGCCATATACTTGTTTGTCACAAAAAACAGGCAGATGATGAAGATTATTGCAAGTAAGTTTCCCAGGATTATCGGGGTTTTTCGGCTTATATTATCAGAATATTTTCCTGAAAGAAAGGGTATGAAAACAAAGCCTGCCAAGGTCATAATTTTCAAGATGCCCAGTTCAATGTAGTTCATGCCCAGTTTTAACCCATATAAGGGCAAAAAAGCTTCAAAACCGCCAAAGACGCCAATAGCAAATAATATGGGAACTAAGGAAGCCATTCTCTTTTCAAAAAGGAAATTCTTAACAATGTTTGTAAATTCCTTAAATTTAAAACAGGGCTTGTTAAGCTTTATTTTTTCCTCATTCTTGAAGTTAAATAACGTGAATGTGTAATTAAAAATAAATATTAGCGAAAACAACAATAATGTTAATCTTATTGAGAAATAAGTTATGATGAATCCAGACAATAAAACAGTCAATAAGGTTATTATGGAACGGGCACTTTGCAATAACCCTATGGATGTTGCCTTTTTTTTATTAGCATTTTCTTCTATTAATGAAGTTATGGACATCCAAAATAAGCCGCCTGCTATGCCTTGAAATAATTTACCAATCAGCAAGGAATAATAATGCGAAGAAAAATAATACAAGAATCCCGAAATGATAAATAATATCAGGGACAATTGCAAGGTTTTTTTCCTTCCTGAAAAATCTGAAAAATAGCCGCCAATGAACGAAGATAAGAGTTTCATAATTCCAAAAATGGCAGCAGCGATACCTACTATTAGAGCAGTGCCGCCAACTTCAATGACATATAAGGGAAAGCTGATGCTTATAAATGAAAATGCTAGGGCATGAAAAATGCCGATAAGGTATAAAATGTTCAATTTATCCTTCCAATGGGTAAAATGATGGAGCAATTCTATCATAATATAATCTTATAAATTCTTATTTATAAACCTGTTCAAAATTAATCTCAAAGCCTTTTTAATTCATTATCATAGTTGTCAAGGAACTCAAACCATTTTGTGTTCCATGCTTCTGTAGTTCTCTTGGCAGCCACTGTCATCAAGCTTTCTTGCTTGTTAATTGCGGTCTTTCTCAGATGCTTCATGTAATCGTCAAGGCTCAGGTTTATCGTTCCATGTTGACCAATAAGTTTATATTCTTAATATTGTCTTTAATCAGATTATGAAAAACTTATTGGCTATATTAAAACAAGAGCATGAATCCAATGCATTGGTTGCTGATTTTTTAAAATCACTTCCAGCTGAAACTGAAAGAGTGCTGAATTCTATTGGCTACATAGGTGATTTGAAAAGCAACTTGAAATCTTTTAGAAAACAGGACAGGAGACATTTTGCCATATTGCTTTTAACTGACATTGGAGGTTTGGCTGCTGAATGTTTCGCAAAAGTTCCAGAAACTCCAGTTATTGAAATCCCTGACAGGCTAAACCTTAAAATTAATATTAAAGTGCAGGATAGTGATTTCAAGAAAGGGGTGATGTATGAGCTGGCATCTGGCGGCCCGATAGCTAGCATGATAAGAAAGTATGAAGGCCTATCCTTAATACCTCCAGAAAGATTGCTTGTTGAAGCCATAACTAAGTATGAATCTTTCAGGAAGAACATAACTAAGAAAAGATTATTCAGCCCAAAAAAAAGAAAGCTATTGCCTACATATGTTTCGCTGGGTCTTGAAACGCCTGATAGCAGGTATCTTCTCACAACAACCGGTGCCAATGGGCCATATGTCTGGCGTTTCAATATATGATTTGTTTTCTAGCCATCCTTGAAGCTGGATAACGCCCTGGGCATGTCAACATTTGAGCTGTTTTTACTATAATTTCTGAAAAATAAGAGAAAAATTTTTATAGATCCAGGGATTACTTGATGTTTATCAATAAAGGAGACTCAAAAAAATGAAAAATTATGAAATAATAGCTGACAGCGAAGCTGAAGAGCAAGCAATCAGAAAAAAGATTGCAAACTTGAACCTGGAAGATCGTATTGAGATAAGGCATGCACCGCAAGAAGGCAGTTGTCCGCTGGAAGTCCATTACAGGATATCCAATGGCGATGACATGGCGAAGAAGGAAGATTATTCTGATGGGGGACTGATAATAGATATCAATGACTCAAGACCGCAAATCCAGGCAGATGACGTAAAATGGACATGGATCACTTATGACCCTGCAGGGCATATTGCATCCTTGAAGCTGGATCACACTCTGGTCATGCTTTACTTTGGTTGAGATTTTTCAAGTTTAAATATTATTACTGTTTAATGAGAATAAATCGTAAGTAATAAGTCTACCTAGCAATTAGGCTTAATTGCTGAAATAGGTTTTTCTCTTGTAGTTTCCATGTATGAAGGGTGGATACTACAATGTTGATCCATCTCTTTCCTTTTTCGTTTCTATAGCATCCTATTGTTTTTCTCAGTAGCACGATGGGTCTTAGTTCTCGTTCTGCATGATTGTTATCTAGTGGTACACCTTCATAGTATAGTGCTGTGAACCAATCATATCCTCCATTTTCTATTAGAGTAACCAGTTTATGTGCTCCTTTGATTATTTTCAGGCAAGTAACAATATCCTGGAGTTTCCATTTCGCTTTTGTTATTTCTTTTCCATCAGGGGGTTCTTTGTTTAACTCTTTAAGTGTTTCATAGAGTTTCTTTAGTCGATGATATTGAACTTCAATCTCTTTATTGTTCTTTGCATAATCCCTGGCATCTCTCAATAGATGCGACCAACAACGCTGTCTTAGTGGGAATTCATTATATGCATTGTAACCATCTGTCACGATTACTCCTTTAAAATCTTTGAGGAGTTTCGTGATATTTATTCGTGCCCTGCTTGTCGCCGCCGAGAGTATGGATAATGTGTTTGTGAATATACCCCATACATATCCATTCTGGCCATCTTTTCTAAAACTAGTTTCATCAGCATGAGCATAAGGTGATTTTCTTATCTCTTCAAGAATTTTATCTCGATTCAGTTCTAAATTATCGGCAAAATAATCTGCTATGCTTTGTACCTCAGCATTGCTAAAGCTTAGTGCACCAAGCTCTCTCATGAAATCAGCAATTTTATCATGAGAGTTTGTCAAGTTCTTGAGCATAATGACGATACTCTGCAAATTCTTACCATAAATCCCTTTAGACAGTTTGGCATCTTTTTCGACGATTTCTCCTGTTGTAGGAGAAAGATATTGCATAATCCTATGCTCAATTACTCGTATTGGCTTATCTGGAAAATCAATAATTGTTTTCTTGCGATAACCAATTGGCTTGCCTAAATGCAAACCAGAAATAGGACAAACGTCAAGCGTATGTTCCTCTATTCTATCTGGTGGCGGAAGTTTTATTCCTCCGCCATTGCTTCCCTTTGGTTTGCCTGGAAAGCGAGGCTTATCATCACCTTTTTTAGTATTATTTTTTCGTTTTTTTGAAGAAGGAGTATGTGGATTGTCAAATTGTTTAAGCAAAGATTCAATCTTTTCTAATCTTTCTTCTTGGTTCAAAATAATATCAATCAACTGCCCCTTAGGTAGTTTTCTAAGTTCTTTTTTTCTTGACAAGAATAACAACCTCCGAACCAAGAAATTCCTTTGGACAATCTATTTTTGCCCCTGTTCCAAATTTAGTAACTTTACGCTCAAAATAACCAGAAATATTCTTTACAGAAATTTCATTTGAGATTTTTACTTTGATTTTTCTCATTAATATATATTAAATATATATTAACTATAAATTCTTTTCGGTTTCAAAAATAACCAATTTAGAATTTAATTTATAAATGAACCGACTTATTACTT
>CAZFZD010000077.1:0-4768 GCA_964522895.1 Candidatus Woesearchaeota archaeon
CAGAACAAGAAGAGAATCAATTGAATGATTTAGAAAAGAAAATAGACGGAATCTTAGAAGCAAATTATCAGGGCAGGGGATTTGAAGTTGAAATTGCTTACAATGATATTCCACAATTAAGACAATTAAGGAAACCAGCCAGAGAAGAATTATTTTCTAGATATGATATTGCGGGTTGGGATGTTAAATATGAATCAACTGGGCATATACCGGCATGGTCAGATTCTGTTTCAAGTTATTATGCATTCACAGCTAAGGAGGAAAAATGACTACAGCCCTATTCATCGGACGTTTTCAGCCGTTCCACAACGGCCATAAGAGAGTTATTGAAGATATTGCAAAAGAAGTTGACAACTTGATTATTGGCATCGGTAGCTCTCAGGACAACCTTACCTTTGACAACCCTTTTACAGCAAAGGAAAGAACTGAAATGATTGACAAGAGCCTTTCAAAAGGAATAAACTATTCAATATCATACATCCCAGACACGCACGATTATTCCATCTGGGTGAAGCATGTGACTTCCATTGTTCCTGAATTTGATGTCGTATATGCCAACAAGGACAACATAGTAAAAAAGCTGTTTGAAGAAAAAGACTACAAAGTGAAAGATATCGCGGTTAGCAAAAAGAGGCTAAGTGCGACTCAAATAAGGAACGCCATTCTCAACAATGAAGCTTACAAACATAACTTGCCAAAGGGAACCTTGGAAGTTTTAGACACTATCAACGGGAAAAACAGGCTGCATTCTATTATGGACAAGTCTCCTTCCTTGGCAGTGGATGTCATCATGGAATACGACAGCAAACTGGTTTTGATAGAAAGGAGGCATGAGCCTCTTGGCTGGGCATTGCCTGGCGGCAAGGTGGATTATGGTGAAACCGTTGAGCAGGCTGCAATAAGAGAGATGAAGGAAGAGACTTCTTTGGACATTTCAGATTTGAGCTTGTTAGGAATTTACTCTGAGCCTGAAAGAGATCCAAGGACACACATGGTTTCTATTGTTTACACTGCAAATGCCAACGGCATTCCAAAAGCCGGTGATGATGCTAAGAACCTTAAGCTATTTTCATTAGATGAATTGCCAGAACTGGCTTTTGACCATAAGAAAATTTTAGAGGATTACCTCAGGAGGAAAAAATGAAAACAAGAGCAGATTATCCGATAATTTTTTACGACGTGGATACGCAGAATGACTTTATGGTGGATCCTGATATTCACCAGGCAGCCACTGCCTTGTACATCCCTGGAGCTGAACACATAAGAAAGAATCTGGCTAAGCTCACAGAACATGCAAGGAAGAAAAAGTATCCCATCATGGGTTCTGTTGATAAGCATGCAGAAGGAGATGTGGAACTTGAAAAGAACGGAGGGCCTTTTCCCGAGCACTGCATGCATGATTCATGGGGCCAAAAAAAGATTCCCGAGACAATGCCAAAGAATCCAAGATTCATACCCAATAAGGCCGGGTGCTTAGAAAGAGCCTTGATGGCTGAAGGAGAAGAGGTTTTCTTTGAGAAACAGCATTACAATGTCTTTACCAATCCCAATGCAAAGCCATTACTAAATAATGTTGGCCATGCGGTTATCTACGGTGTTGCGACTGACTATTGCATCAAGGCAGCAGTATTGGGAATGAGAGAATTGGACATAGAAGTCTATGTTGTCACAGATGCCATAAAGGGCATTACGCAAGAGGGTGAAGAGAAAGCGCTGAAAGAAATGGAAAAAGCCGGAGCTCGCCTTATGACTACTGAAGATATCTTGACAGACAAGGTGCTAGAACATTTCAGGGCTTGTGAAGCTATAATTCAATAGGAGGCAAACATGAGAAAAAACAAATTGGGACTCTTAAACAAGGACAAATTCTCCCTGGCCACTGACTTATATCAACTTACCATGATGGCCTGTTATCAACGGGAAAACAAGAACGACATTTCAACATTTGACATGTTCGTTAGAAAATTGCCTGAAAATCGAAATTATCTGATAGCAGCAGGTTTGGAACAAGTAGTAGCTTTCTTGGAGAACGCTGAATTCTCAGAAGAAGATATTGATTACCTGAGAAGCCAGGAGCTTTTTGATGAAGAGTTCCTTGAATACCTTAAAGACTGGAAATTCTCCGGAGACCTATACGCTATCCCTGAAGGCACGCCTGTTTTTCAAAATGAGCCATTGCTAAGAGTTACGGCAAAAAAGGCAGAAGCCCAGCTGATAGAAAGCTATGTCCTTTCAATGATCAACTACCAGACATCCATTGCTTCAAAAGCGTCCCGTATCGTAGAAGCAGCAAACGGAAAGCCAGTCGTTGATTTTGCATTAAGAAGATGCCATAGCCCTGGAGCAGCGCATTTGGAAGCAAGAGCATCATATATAGGAGGCTGTGTGGGAACTTCAAATGTTGCCGCAGGAAAAGAATTCAACTTGCCAATCAAGGGGACAATGGCGCACTCTTTAGTTATGAGCTATGATGATGAACTGGAAGCTTTCAGAAGCTTTGCAAACACATTCAAGAACACTAAGCTTCCGTTGGTATTATTGATAGATACATACGACACTGTCGAAGGTGCAAGGAAAGCAGCAATTATAGCAAAAGAACTGGAGAATGAAGGGAAAAAATTGGCAGGAGTGAGGCTTGACAGCGGCAACCTTTCAGAACTTAGCAGGGAAGTCAGGAAAGTTTTTGATAGGGAAGGCCTGGATTATGTATCAATCTTTGCCAGCAACGATCTTAATGAATACAAGATAAATAAGCTTGCGAACAGTGAGATAGACGCTTTCGGCGTAGGAACAGAAATGGGCGTTTCGAAAGATGCTCCTGCATTAAGCGGAGTATACAAGCTTAGCGAAGACACTGACTTGGAAGGCAGGATTGTTCCCAAGATTAAGCTTAGCGAAGGCAAGGTAACTTATCCTGGGAAAAAGCAAGTATACAGAATCAGCAAAAAGGGTGATTTTGTAAAAGACGTACTGGCCTTGGAAGAGGAAAATATTGATGGTGAACCCTTGCTTGTCAAAGTGATGGAGCAAGGTAAAGCAAGCTATGGTCTGCCGCCAATCGAAGATATCAGAAAACAGACACTTAAACAAGTGAGCAGGCTTCCGGAAGAAATAAGGAATCCGGAGAAAAATGCAAGCTACGAAGTGGAGATAAGTAGCGGGCTTCAAAGGCTTACTGATAAGCTAATTGAAGATTATAGGATGATAAAAAAATGAAAAATAACACAAGGACATACAACATGGACATGGATAAATTCCTGATCAGAAAGGTTGAGTTGGCTTTTCAATCTTTCATGGAAAACCTTCAATACCTACACAGAAGGTATAAAGAAAATCCTTTTTCATTCTTAGAAGTAAAATTAGAAGATGCAGACCATATTAGCAACAGGGTCATCTCTTTCTTAAAGGGTTATGCAGAAGATAGCGGAATGAAAGGCTATGTGGTTGGATTGAGCGGAGGATTGGATTCTTCTGTCTGCGCAGACCTAGCTGTAAAGGCTGTAGGAAAGGAAAATGTTTACGGCATGCTGCTCCCTTCAAAGTTTACCAGCCAAAATCATATCGATGATGCTCTGGAACTTAGCGAAATGTTAGGTATCAGAATCAATGATTATGAGATAGTTCGGAATAATTTCGACAAGGCTTCAGAGCTTACCATGCAAATGACAGAAATTGAAGATAAGAATCCAAAGGCCAAGATTGTCCTGGCAAACAATCATGCAAGAGAAAGAATGAAAATATTAAGAGGGAAGGCGCAGGAGCTTGACCGGCTTGTACTGGGAACAACTAACATGACAGAAGCATGGCTTGGTTATGCTACAATAGCAGGAGACGGATACAAGGGCATAGATGTTGAACCGTTGCAGATGCTGCCAAAAACATCAGAAAGATTGTATGCAAGATTCCTGGGCATCCCTAAACAGATAATTGAAAAGGCACCTACGGCAGGCTTGTGGGATGACCAGACAGATGAAGATGAGATAGGGATGAGCTATGAGGACATCGACAGGATTATGACTGGTTATTTCCTTAACAAAATGCATTTTGAAGAAGGTACAGCTAAAGCATTACAGGACCAGGCTGTTGAAAACATCATAGAAGCAAATAAGAAAAAGACAATTACAAAAGAAAGTATTGAAAGGATTGTAAATAGGGCAAAAAGGAATGCGTTCAAAGCCAAGCCGGAACCTTATGCAGATCTTACTTAGAGATGCAAAGAAGATTAGGAGGTAAGAATGGAACTTGAAGACCTGCTCGTAGTTTATAAGAAAAGCAGATACGCGCAGTACAGGGACAAGAGCAAGAAAAAGATAAAACATTTGCTCGACGAGCACAGATTGCATAAGGAAACTATGAAGATTGCAAGAGATGTTTTAAAAGGGGCAAATTTCATCTATCGTGCTAACCTTTCTGAAGACATAGTTAAACAAGCGAAGCTTGTGGTAACTATCGGCGGAGACGGAACTGTCTTGGACGCGTCGCATTTCTGTTATGATACCCCAATACTTGGTGTCAACTCGACTTTTGATAAAGATAAAGGCAGTGAAGGTTTCTTTTGCGGTGCAAATAAATTTAATCTTGAAGAGACTATTGGAAGATTATTGGATGGCAAACTGAAAAGTTTGAAGCTTAACAGGCTACAGGCAGAAGTGAACGGCAACGAGATAAGGCCTTTTGCACTGAACGAGTTCCTGATAGCAGACAAGTGCCCTGCAGCCGGCAGCTATTATACATTAAAAATAGGGGACAAGAGCGAGTTTCAAAGAAC
>CAZFZD010000078.1:0-4759 GCA_964522895.1 Candidatus Woesearchaeota archaeon
CGATTAATTCCTCATCTGCTTCAAAAGTAAATTCATAATCTTTTCTAGAGAATACATTTTCCTCAAAAAAATTTTTTTCTTCACTCATTTTTAATCATTTTCTCCTTATTTTTAATAAACCTTTTTATTTGCTCATTAATAGTAGTTATGTCTAATGTTTTATATTCTTTTTTATTATATCCTTCTTTGAATCCTTCAACTAATTTTGAACCAACTATACTCGCAAGAGAGTTTTCAAAGCAATTCATTGAATCATAAAAAGCTGTTATTGCTAAATTATAATCTGTTTTTGCTAATTCTTCAAAAACCTCTTCATCATTTATTTCTTCTTTTGAAAAACAACTTTCTAAATCACAAACACCTATATTTCCGTCCTCACAAATTAATTCATTTCCGTACCAAGAATTACTAATCCCCCTGAGATATCCTTCATCATGAAACTTTCTGTAGATACTTCCAATATTTCTTGCCAATTCAAAAAATAATGTAGAATAAGATTTTTTAAAATATTACAGCAAAGAAACATTCAAAACAGAATACATCTTTGAAGGAAGGGAAGGCAAGTACACAAAAAAATCTGTACAGGCAGTATTAAAACAAGCAGGCAGAAAAATAAATCAAAACCTTACTCCCCATATGCTCAGACATTCATTTGCTACACATTTATTGGAAGAAGGCACAGACATAAGATACATCCAAGCTTTACTTGGCCATTCAGATGTAAGTACTACTCAAATCTATACTAAAGTTGCATCAACAAAACTTCAAAACATAAAGAATCCTTTGGATTAGCAATGAAAGCAGCCAAAAAAAGCCTCCACAACATAAAAACCTTTATATTCTCTTATCCCATAGCAATATTATGGCCTTTGAGATTACTGTAGGCAGGGACAAGAGAGCCCAGAAAGAATTAGGTGACAAGGGCAGGGTTTTGATAGGAAAATCCTATGTCCAGATGGGAAGAACCACTTCTTTGTCTAACCCTATTTATATGGATGTGGCAAGAGCCCACGTAGTTTACATAGTAGGTAAAAGGGGATCAGGAAAAAGTTATACGCTTGGAGCCATAGCTGAAGGAATAATGGACCTTGATGAGAAGACCAGGAAAAACCTTTCCATGGTATTGTTTGACACTATGGGAATTTACTGGACAATGAAATATCCTAATGAGAAAGATGTTGAACTCCTGGATGCCTGGAAACTTGAAGGCAAGAGCATGCCCGTATCAACTTATATCCCGAAAGGATTCTTTAAAAAATATAAGGAAGACGGCGTACCAATAGACCATTCATTTTCAATCAGGCCTTCTGATTTGGGACCGCAAGACTGGGTGTTAAGCTTCCAATTGCCTTCTGACCATCCCAGCACAATAATTATTGAGAAGACAATGGGCGACATGATTGATGAAGGTATTGATAATTACGATATTCAGGACATTATAGACCGAATAGACAAGGACAAGGACTTTGAGCAGCACGAGAAAAACGACGCGATAAACCGTTTCAGGAATGCGCAAAGATGGGGCCTTTTCAGCAAGGAAGGCACAAACATAATGGACCTTGTCCAGCCGGGCCAGGTAACTGTTCTTGACTTAAGCCCTTATGTAGCAACTCCTGGCGGCTGGGGCATAAAGAACCTTGTCATAGGATTGATAGGCATGAGAGTATTTTCACAAAGGATGCTTGCAAGAAAGGCCGAAGAGATTGAAGCCATCAATGTAGGCTACAGCTATTTCCAGACAGAACAGGAGATAGGGAACAAGGAAGAATCGCCCATAGTATGGTTTGTCATTGATGAAGCCCATGAATCCCTGCCTAAAGACGGCAAGACTGCAGCTACAGACGCTCTTGTAACAATTATGAGAGAAGGAAGGCAGCCCGGCGTTTGTCTTATGATGGCCACTCAACAGCCCGGAAAGATTCATTCTGATGTCATGAGCCAGTCTGACATAATAATCTCGCATAGGCTGACTGCAAAGCCTGATGTCGAAGCCCTTGCTTCCATGAGCCAAAGCTATCTGGCAGAAAGCTTGCCGCTGATGCTTGACAATTTGCCAAGAGAGAAAGGTGCGGCCATCTTGTTGGATGACAATTCTGAACGCTTTTATCCTATGAGGGTAAGGCCAAGGCTGACATGGCACGGCGGAGAAGCGCCATCTGCAGTGAAGTACAAGAGACAGCTGGATTTGGGCTTGGAATAGGCAAAATATAAATACTTTCTTACCATATTATAATGCATATGGCAGACGTAAACATAGCTTGCCGTTCATGCAGGAAACGGGTTTTGATGGACGTGATGCGTTATGACCCTGATGACAGGAAGAAACTAATCTGTCCGGAATGTTTTAATCATAAGATAAGGGAGAAGGATAAGAATTCTAAGACAAGAAGAATCCTGATGTCAATGCAAAAACCTGTAAAAAAGAGCAATTTTGTGAAACACAAATGCTATAACTGCGGCTATGAGTTTATGCGCAAAACAATCTCAAAACAGAAGAACTGCCCTTACTGCGGCCACAAGGATGTCTATTTCGAGCAAAAGCCTGGCATGGACTGGACAAGAGGCTTATAATCCGGTCATCTTTTCACTTAATGCCCACAATCCTGCCGCAAGGCTTTTATCATGGCTTCTTTTAGATGATTTCTTTATTTTCTTGTTCCTGAAATATTTTCCTGTAACATTCTTGACATCATCAGAGAGCGCAAGATAGGTTATTGTTTCAGCACCTTTTTCAGCGCCCTTGAAAAAAGGCCTTACTGCTTTCATGATATGGCTTACATAGCTCTTCTTATCATTCTGGCCAACATCAGTCCTTACAAATCCTGGGTCAACACAGTTTGCGGTTATGGAACTGTTCCTGCGTGCAAGCTCATAAGTGAAAAGTATGTTTGCCAGCTTGGATTGGGAATAGGCCTTTAACGAGCTGTACGATTTTTCCAAGTTTATGTCCTTTAAGTCCATCTTGCTAAGCTTATGCGCACAAGAGCTTATGTTAATGATCCTTTCTTTCACTATGCCCGATAGTTTGTTGGTTAGAAGGAAATGACTCAGATGGTTTATGGTGAAAGTGAGCTCATGGCCAAGCTTGCTTACTTTCCTGTCAGCAAACACTGCTCCTGCATTGTTTATCAGAATGTCTATGGAACCGAAATTTTCTTTGCAATTTTTTGCAGCACGCCTTACATCATCAAGATCTGCAAGGTCACAAACCACATACTTTATCTCATAACCAAGCTCTTTGATCACGCCTTCAGTCTTTTCCTTGTTCCTGCACAGCATAATCACTTCGTTGCCTTTCTCAGCCAACTGTTTTGCAGCAGCCTTTCCGATGCCCGAGCTTGCTCCGGTGATAAGAATCCTTTTTTCTAAACCCATGGTACTTGTTTTCTACATGTGCTATTTAAATATTTATAATAAAAATACAGCCAGAAGCCCTAATATGAGCATCACACCGAATATCAGCATTATATATTTGGCGAATTTCTTTTCACCGAAGAAGTATGCCATGCCTGCTTTTATCACGGTATTGGATGACGCAGCAAGAATTATGGAAGCGACAGCCACCTTTGCTGTTATATCTCCTGCTTTGCTCAAAGAGGCCATGGTCAATGTTATCGCGTCAACATCTGCAAACCCGGAGATTACGCTGGTTATATATATCCCTGCAGTGCCTGCAACGAGCTGCATTACTTTTGATAGGAATATGATGAAAGCGAAGAACAGCCCGAATTTTATTGCAGGCCCTAATGCGAAAGGCTGCTTGAACTCTATCTCCTTGGCTTGCTTTTTCTTCTTGGGTTTTCTGAACAATGCATACGCAAGCAAAAGCCCTGATAGCGCCATGAGGCTCATCGGAAGCAGCAGCGGAACCAGAAGGCTCTTGTTCACAACAATAACTTCAATCAATATCCTGAAAAAGCTTGTTGAAGTCGCTACCACCACGGCCACTACAAAAGGCGCAAGTATTTTCTTGAACCGCTTGCTTTCATGCGCCATTGAAAGCGTTACAGCAGTTGAAGATACAAGCCCTCCTACAAATCCTGTTAACCCATAACCTTTTTTCTGACCGAGAAACTTGACAAAGATATAGCCTAAAAAACTTATTCCTGCAACCAAGATTACCATCAGCCACATGTTGTAAAGGTTAAACACGTCCAATTGCCCCAACAACGCCTTGTCAATGCCTGTTGAAAGCATTATGTCCTTGAGCACAGGGACATCAAGCGGCGAGAAATCTTTTTTTGGCAGCAAAGGCAGAATCACTAATGAGATGATTGCAAATTCAATTATCGCAAAAAGCTCTTTCTTCTTGATTTTTTTTGCAAAATTGTGCAGCCTTTCCTTGTATGTAAGGAATGCGGCAGTAAGTATTGCGAACAATGTAGCATGCACCAAAAATCCAAGAGTGCACATTACCCCAAGTATGTATGCCATTATTGAAGCCAGTTCTGTAGTGGCGGAAGTGGTCTTGTATTTCTTGAATGTTATTATGAAAGAGATTATTGCAAAAGCAGTTATTGATACCAGGCCGACAGCAACCAGGAGATAATTGCCTATCACTTGCTGCGACAGGTATCCGAGTATGGCTCCAACAAGGCTTATTATGATAAATGTCCTTAGCCCGGCAAACTTCTTGATATGCGTATGCTGCTGTTCATACTCTCTCTGCAGGCCTATCAGCGCGCCTAAAAGTATGGCTATAAAAAAAGTGAGCACCTCTTCCATATGATATAAGGCTATTTTTTAATATTTTAATGTT
>CAZFZD010000079.1:0-4505 GCA_964522895.1 Candidatus Woesearchaeota archaeon
TTGTGAATTAGCTTCAGAAGTTCTCATAAATTTCTTTTATTGATTTGAGACTTTTATCCTTTCCGACCGAAACTTCTTGCAGCAGCCTATATTTGTATTCTTTATAAAACTCCTGGAATGAAGTTTCCTTTTCAAGAATTTCGCTGTTTTTCAGGAATTCAGCAGCTTCTTCATACCTGTCCTTGATATTGTCAGCATTTTCAGTTTCCAAAATATCTGCACCTGTGATTTTGTCTTGCAAAGTGCAGGAACTCATAATAAACAATAAGCATAAGATAAGCATTATCTTTCTCATATTTATAATGGAGGGAACTCTCTGTGAACTACTCATACCCTAACACCTTGTGTTGAGGCTATGGCTTCCCGATTCATCAAGGATTGCAACCAATCCCCTCCAGCAGACGCAAGTCCCTTGAGTTTTATGTTATTATCTTGAATATTACCCATATTTATATCTCTTTTAGTTCTATTATGCTAATTCATCTATGCCCTAACAAAGTTTAGGATATGGACCTCTTAGCTAAAGAGTTAAATATATTCAGGCTTTTTTATTATTTAAATCTTGTTTTTTCATCTTTTGAACAGTTTTCTTGAAAGCTTCTATCTGTTTTTCAGAAAGCTCACCAAATTGTAGGTACTTGATTTTTATGTCACGAAGAAACATGTTCTGCTCATAGAATTCTTCAGGAATATCAAACATCTTTTTCATTTTAGGATCCTTAATCTTGCCTTTTAATTGTTGCTTTTGGCATTCATAACATATAGGGAACCTTTGCTTTTTTGTTACAGGCACATAATTTTTCTTGCATCTCCTGCAAAGCTCTTTGTATTTTATCGCCATAATATGGATATCAGATTACTCTACTTAAATAATCTTTGTTTTTCATTTAAAAAAAACTTATTAAGGATAAAATTCCCTAAATATTTAGAGGTGAAAATCATTAAATCTAAAATATTGATAGGAATTATGCTTTGCTTGTTCTTGGCCATATCAGGCTGCGGGCAACAGGGAGCAAATATGAACGAAAGAGATAATATGCCTTCAGACTATAAGGAAGTTATCCAAGAGACAGAAAGAAGGATGGGGCAGCAAGCAGAAGCGATGGATGTTGAACCGTCTGGAGATGACAATGGCGAAGAATCCTGTGTAGTGTTGCAGCAATGCAGTTCTGGCGCAGACTTATGCTGGCAAGGAAGATGCTGGACTGAGGAAGAGCTCTTTGAAGAATACGAAAAATGTGAAGATATGAAATGCAATCATCTGGATTGCGAGAATTGCGATAGCGGGCATGAACAATGCACTGTTGCAATAAGTGCTGGCTCAAAGATGTATTATGTATGCGTAGATTGTGTAAAAGGCATGGGATGCAAGGCAGGATTCGAATGCGAAGACGGAAGGTGCATATGAAATGTTGAATAAAAATTATACAGCAATACTATTAGTCTTGGCATTAGGCTTTTTGCTTTCAGGTTGCAGCGGAGAGATTTCTTCAGGAGACTGGGAAGTTGAAGGCGAAGCGGATGTTGAATTTGGTGAAGAAAATGAAGAAGGTGCGGCATGTAAATGGGATATTGATTGCCCAGACATGAGCAAATGCCTGAACGGCATCTGCACAACAGTAGAATGTGAAAGTCTGCAAGATTGTGAAGACACTGCAGACCTCTGCCTACAAGGCTTCTGCATGACAGAAGAAGAAGTTTTCGAAAGGTTTGACACATGGACATTAGCTGGCGGGCCATGCGAAGATACGTGCGGAGACAAATGCAAACAGAGCATGAAAAGAAGCGGAATTCCTGGAAGGGATGGAGATTTCAATCTTTGCTTGGAATGCACTTCAACAGCGGACTGCAGCGATGGCTACTGGTGTGACAGGGGCAAATGTGTCTCTGCCTGATTTTTTCTTTTTTTTTATAACATTGTAGATTCAATCTCAAACTCATCATGGGACGGGAGGTCCTCAACGATAGCAGGATAAAGCTTCTGTTTTTTTAATTCATCCCTGAGCTCATCAACCACCTTAAGATTGGTCAGTATCCTGATCTTTTTTGAATCAACTTCTATGAGCTCTGCTGGAATATCATATTGCTGCATTAGCTTTTTTCTCAATTTTCGCAGTTTCCTTATGACAACATTATTCTTCTTGCTAAGCTTTGAATAATTGATTTCCGGAGTGAAGCCAGGAACATATATTGCTCCCCTCAGGAGCGTAGCCTCCTCCGTCAGAAAATCATATGCTTTCTTAACATTTTTTGCTCTTCTTTTAAGCCTGTTCACAAGCTGCATCTTATCTTTGAGCTTCACTGTGCAATAATGTACATTCAACTTCTTGGTTTTTGAATATTCCAAAAGTTTCATGGCAAGCGCTTGGCTTCCCTTGACAGCATAAGAAACTTTGTTCTTGGCTATAAATCCCTGCTCATAAAGCTTGCAGGCATTTGTATCTGACAGCTCAAGCTCGTTAAGATTTAAGAAATCAACATGTTCTCCAATATAGTCAATAAGCCTTTTCAGCTGCCTTGCTTTTCCAGGGATAACAGGAATTTCAACGCCCTTATCCATTTTTGTATTGAACTTCAGCTTGTACCAAAGCTCTTCAGAATCTGGGTCAGGATGGAACCTGATCTCATCTAGTCCAGCCTTCTCAAGCTTCTTTAGAATCTTTTCATTCACAAGATTCAAAGGAGTATAAAGATGTATATGGAAGCTCTTTCCAAAATTTCTCTTCAAGAGCTTTATTATCTTAATTGTTCTGTCAATTCTAATCAAGGGATCTCCGCCAGTAAGTCCTGCACCCTTGCTCGAACAGTTCTTTGCCTCTGCAACCAAGTCATTCAAGCTAGATACCTTCCATTCGTTAGCATAGACATCGTCCTTGCCTTTCTTCTTGTCAGATATGGGGCAAAAGAAACATGAAGGTTTTCTAGAGCATTTTCCTGTCACAAATACAACTAATTTCAATCCTTTTACACAAAACCTGCATCCCTTAGGCATCTTTCCTAGCAAGTACGAATAATACTTAGTTTTCATAATATCCCTGTCTTGACAGTCTTTATAACAATTTTCATTTTAATAGAACAAGTAGATTTGTAGCAGATTAATAACACAAACAATCATCACCTAATGATGTCCCTTCAGGACAAGTTACACATTGACCATTACAACATTCACCAGTAACACAATAAGTATTAGGACTTCCACAAGGTTCATGATAATTACAATCTGCGCCCAAAATATAATCCCTATCATCATTCTTATCAAGGCATTGCCCACTGCAGCAGGTTTGTGAATTGGAACATATCTCTCCACCACATAGATTATAACATTTGCAATCGTCTCCCCTTACTGTGCCTTCATCACAAGGATAATAACATAAGCCTTCACAACACTCATTATCTTTATCACAACATACGCTCTCAACACAACAAAATTTGTCTTCTTGGCAAATACCTGTGCCACAAACTTCCAAGCACTTATATCCTTCATCTTTGACAAATGTCTGCTTATATCCTTCTTCACATTCAAGGATTGTAGCCCTTTCCGGATTCTTAAGAATCTCATTTACTGAAAAACATTTTTTCTGCCATTCTGAAGCATCTGAAGAAGCAGTCTTGTCCTTAGATTTATATGTTGGATCCCAGACAGCATCATCTATCAATGCATGGATATGGTCATACTTCATATCACCATCTACGTCTGCAGTACAAAGCTCTACATTTTTTATGCCAGCATAACTTAGCATAGAAACAAAAAGTATGGACATGTCTTCACAATCTCCCTCCTCTTTTAACAATGTGACTACAGGCAATTGCGCCCAATCGGCTTTCCAATTAGGATCATATTTATATTCAACCTTATCTACAACAAATTCATATATTGCATTCTTCCTTTTATCCTCATCTCGAATTGGTTCAAGCACAGAATCTGTTGTTTCTACTATCGTTGGATCAGCAGGATCAATCAATAAGAAATATTTTGCAAACCAGCCGTATTTTTTATCGTAATAAGCATTAGCTTTTTGATTTAATTCATTATTCAACTTAATCTTTTCATCAATTATAGCCTGAATGCCTGAAGGATAATATCTGTTATAATAATCTGTTTCAGAATAGTCTTTTTTCAGTTTATACAATTTGTATAAGGCTTCATTTAATGTGGAGAGCGTTTCCTTAATTTGTTTTGCAGTTTCTTCATCCGGATCATCCACTTCTTTTGTTTCAATATAAATTTGGCTTACGCTTAAGAAACTTTTTTGAATCTCATAATCCAATCTTGCTGCTTCAAGTTCTTCGCTTGAATAATCTCTTGAAAGCCTGTTTATATCAATGATTGCAGAATTGGCAACCTCCTTACATTTTTCAATCTGCTCAATAGCCTTTTCTTTATCTCCAATTGAAGAAAATTCTTCAAGCTTCAAATTGCAAGCCATTAGTTTATCAGAATGATTGTCAAACTGAGTTATATCCAGATTATTTTCAGGCGTACAAGCAATAATAAAAATTAATGA
>CAZFZD010000080.1:0-4430 GCA_964522895.1 Candidatus Woesearchaeota archaeon
TTGTTGCTCTCATCCCCCAGCCAAGTCAAGAGGACTTCCCGCAACTAAGTTAAAGGCTCTATTGTGTCATATTACCTGTTTATACATTGACAAAAAGACAAAATACACGTAGAAAGTTTTATAAATACTAGATTTTTCCTAAATGATTACGAAAATTAATATTTATTGAAAAATATTGGGAGGAGTTAGATAAATATGGCAAAAGCAAAACCACACGTAAACATAGTATTCGTTGGTCATGTTGATCACGGTAAATCTACTACTGTCGGAAGATTGATGTTTGACAGTGGTAACATAGACGAGCAGGCAATGCGTAAACTTAAGGACAAGGCAACCCAACTGGGAAAAGCAGGTTTTGAGTTTGCATTTGTCATGGACAACCTAAAAGAAGAGCAAGAAAGGGGAGTTACCATTGATTTAGCTCACAAGAAGTTCAGTACAGACAAGTTTGAATATACAATAATCGATGCTCCTGGCCACCAGGATTTTGTTAAGAACATGATTACTGGCGCTTCACAGGCAGATGTCGGTGTATTGGTTGTAGCTGCTTCTGAAGGTATCAAAGCTCAAACAAAAGAGCATATTTTCCTTTGCAGGACACAAGGTGTCAAGCAGATGGCAGTTGCAGTTAACAAGATGGATGCTGCAGATTACAGCCAGGAAACTTATGAAAATGTCAAGAAAGAAGTTGGACAGCTTATGGCACAAGTAGGTTATAAGCCTGATGAAGTAAATTTCATCCCTATTAGTGCTTTGAAAGGAGACAATGTTTTTAACAAATCTGAAAACATGTCATGGTACAACGGTCCAACATTGAGAGAGCAGCTTGAATTGTTCAAGGAACCAGAAAAACCTACAGACTTGCCTTTGAGGCTTCCAATTCAGGATGTATACAACATTACCGGTATCGGAGTTGTTCCTGTAGGAAGAGTTGAGACAGGTGTAATGAAAATTGGCGACAAAATCGTAGTTGTACCGGCAAGAGAAGGTACAGGTGTCACTGGCGAAGTAAAGAGCATAGAGATGCACCATGAACAGGTACAAGAAGCCGGACCAGGCGATAACATTGGATTTAGCGTAAGAGGTATAGGTAAGAAAGACATTGCAAGAGGCGATGTTTTGGGTAGTGCAAGCAATCCACCTACAGTAGTTTCAGAGTTCACAGCACAAATTTTTGTCTTGAACCATCCAAGCGTTATTGCAGTAGGATATACACCGGTATTCCACGTGCACACTGCACAAGTTGCATGCCAATTTGTTGAGTTGCAGAAAAAGATGAACCCAGCAACCGGCGAAGTCATGCAGGAGAATCCAGACTTCTTGAAGAATGGAGAAAGTGCAGTTGTAAAGCTAAAACCAATGAAGCCATTAGTCATTGAAAAGCAGGCAGAAATCCCAGAAATGTCAAGTTTCGCAATAAGGGATGCAGGTATAACAGTGGCTGCTGGTAAATGTATCGACTTGGTGAAGAAGGCTTAAAGCCTTTCTTTTTTTATTTTTAAAAAATGCAAAAAGCAAGAATAAAGCTGTCAAGTGTTGACATCACTAAATTGAATGAAATTTGCGATTCTATTAAAGATATAGTTGAAAAAACTAAGGTTAAGATGAGTGGTCCTATAACCTTGCCAACAAAAAAATTAAGATTGACCACAAGAAAATCCCCTGATGGAGAAGGGAAGGCATCTTTTGATAATTTCGAGATGAGAGTGCATAAGCGCCTTATAGATCTTGGAGTGAATGAAAGGGCTTTGAGGTTCGTAATGAGAGTCCCTATCCCTGAAGGTGTAAATATTTCTATAGAAATCTTAGAGTAAGTATTATAAATCCCTGAATTTTATTTTTAATTGGAAATGAGGCGACCGACTGAAAAGTTTTTGATAAAATTTCTTGATTACCAGAGAAAAAAGTGGTATTATATCTATAAGCTTTTCAATAAGGAACTTTCCTTGTCGCATTTTGCTTTTGTCTTTTATAGGTTAAGATGGATGCTCAAAAAGGAAATCAAGACCGGCAGCAACATAATCAAGTCCGTGGAAAGGATGATTGCAAGGCATAGTTTTGAAGAGCTTGAGCCGTTGTTGAGGCCATTAGCAGAGCTGAATTATAAGCTATTGCATGTCTTGCATCAGGAAGAGACTATACTGAAAGTGAGCCCTTTCAAGCTTTATAAGAACCATAGCCTGAAACAGAAAGAGCAGGAAAGGTTTGAGCAACTCTTTAATGAAGAGCTGAAGCTTAGCAAGAGATTCAATACCATTACTGAAGAGCATGGTGACACTTTAAAGCTTTTCAAGGGTTTCAGCAAGAAACAGAAGGAATTTGAAAGGACAAGAAAGCTCTTAAGGCAAGCCCAGATTACGTTCAAGAAGCTTTTGAAAGCTACCACCCTGAAAGAAGCTGCCATGGCAAACAAGGAACTTATGTTCCTGCTTAATGCGCTGCAGAAGACTGAGTTTTATTATTATATCAAGGATGATGTTGAGTTCATCAAGAAAAAATCCATGGAAATAATGAAGAATCCTAGAAAGAACAAGATTAAATATTTCCTTACAGGAATTTATCTTGTTTCGCCTTTCACATTTGAAGCTACGGGTGTGATATTGGTGTTGAGGTATGCAACAAAGTATTCTGTGAGCAAGGTAAAGAATGTTAAGAACAAAATCAGAATGAAATGAGTTTTTTTGCAAGTTTTTTAGGCCTGCCGATTGAAGTGTCTATGACAAGCACTTTGTGCTTCATTTCTGTCGCTTCGTTAAGGCAGATGTCAAAGATTTCAGCCTCAAGGTTTTCATTAATCTTACTTTTACTGTAGCCTTTTTTTGCCAGTCTTTTTTTGAGTTTTTTCAGCGGGCATTTGGTTATTATGCATAAATCAACATGTTTGGCAGGGATATAATGTGACAAGTGGGAGTCGATGACCAAATCTTTTTTTCTTTTGATGATGCTAACAAGTTTCCTGGCAAGTTTTTTCTCATCTACAACATTGGTCTGCTTTTTCTTGTCATAAGATTCTGCAAGTTCGTTCTTCTCAATCACTTTATTTACGTCAATGTATTCGTATCCGAGAAGTTTTGACAGTTCTTTGGCAAGCGATGTCTTTCCTGTAGCAGGAGTTCCTGAAACGATTATAATCATTTTAACATGCATCCTGGCCCTGTTCAGCCAAAATATATTTCTTGATGAACACAGGAGCATAGAACCTTGAAGCGATAGCCAATGCGTCGCTGGGCTTCGAGTCCAGGCTCAACACTTTATCGTCCTGCATGATTATCAGTTTTGAGAAATAAGTTTTTTTATCATAACCGTTTATTAATACGCCCAGAACTTCAAAGTCATAGACATTGAACATGCTTTTTATCAGGTCGTGCGAGTTGGGCCTATTGAGGATGTCCCTGTTTATGCCCTTGACTATGGAGTCTAATTGCTCGCTTGATGAGCCCATAGGGATGACAGTGCAGTCTTTTCTCAATGCCATAAGCTCTCCTGCGACTTCTACGTTCATTAGCGTATATTCGTCTATTGAGTAGCCTGCCATCTTAAGCTCTTCGACCTTTATCTGTTGTGCCGAATCCTTGCCAGAATCTTCTTCAAGCTTTTTCAGTTCTGACCTGTATCTTTCTAAGCCTCCAATTTTAAGCCATTTGATAGCTTCCCTGATATCGATGACTTCCTTAATCTGTATCCCGCCAAAGTTTGTCAATGTGATTTTTGGCTCATAATTGACTTCGCAGAATTCTATTCCTTCATTTTCGCATTCGAGCTTTTCAACTTGTTTTATGTCTTTGCCCTGCCCTGCCGGAACCAAGAAGAGTTCCATTCCGCCGCCCTTGGCAGCCAAGGCTTTTGCATCAACCATGCCGACGCTTTTTATCTTCCCTTGTTCGGATATAGCGCCAGTCATTGTAATCTTAGGGTTAAGAGTTTTGTTCTCTATCAATGCTAGGACAGCAACAGCCATTGCAGCGCTTGCGCTTTGACCATCTATGATTGAGGCATCGGTCTCTATTGAAAAAGTTACATCCTTATCATTGAAGGGAATTCCTGTAATGTTTTGTACTGTGTTCACTGCTCTTCTTGCTGAAAGCTGCAGTTCGTAACCAGAAATGACGTCTCCAATATTTACCAAGACTTGGCCGTCACCAGGCTTAATTCTTGTTGTGAGGTCAGTTAGAACGCCTTCGCCTGTCTCCTTTATTGCAGGCAATGACATGACATTGACCCTTTCATCTGCTGTTTTGTAAATGACTTCCTGTATTGGCTGCGGAGCCAGCTTGAAGCCTAAGGTTATTCCTATGAAAAATACTATCAATAAAGAAGATGCCAATGCGATGTCTGCCGCAAGGCTGAGACGTTTATGATGCTTATGCATGTTAAACAAATGAGCTTTATTATATTAAAATATTTTGGTAAGCCTCCGGCGGGATTCGAAC
>CAZFZD010000081.1:0-4419 GCA_964522895.1 Candidatus Woesearchaeota archaeon
CTTATTAAGAGGTCTTTCTTTTTATCTTTTATCAAGACCAAAGTTGACAGTCACGAGAAAGATAAAGATTTTTATATTATTCCTTATTCCATAAAAAGATGGATAATTGGATTAAGGCAGGAAATATAGCAGCTGAAGCGCTTGAGTATGGATTAAGCTTGGCAAAACCCGGAATAAAGCTTGTTGATTTGGCTGAGAAGATTGAAGGCAAAATAAGAGAACTTGGCGGCAAGCCCGCTTTTCCAACAACATTATGCGTCAATCAGCTCGCAGCGCATTACGCTCCGCTGATGAATGATGATACGATTTATAATGAAGGAGATATGCTGAAGATTGACGTGGGAGCGCATGTCGAAGGTTGCGTAGGTGATACTGCTGCCACCATAGGCGGAAATGAAAAACTTATACAAGCTTCCAGGGAGGCCCTTAACAAAGCGATATCATTAGCCGTACCTGGACAAGAGCTATGCATAATTGGAAAAGCCATTAATGATACTATTGAAAGCCATGGCTTCAATTCAATAAAGAACCTTTCAGGACACCATATAAAAGAATATACATTGCATGCAGGAATTTCCATTCCAAATTACAATAACAACGATACAAGGTGCCTTGAGGAAGGAATGGTCATAGCAATAGAGCCTTTTGCAACTGACGGTTCTGATGGGATGGTCTTGGAGAGCATACCTTCAAACATTTACCTTCTTGAGAATATCAAACCAGTAAGGAATATGGAAGCCAGGAAGATACTTAAATGTATCAAGGAAGAGTTCCATACATTGCCTTTTGCAGCAAGATGGATTGAAAAGAAGTTTGGCAAACTGGGCTTCGGATTCAGGATGCTTGAACGGGAAGGCATAATACGGAGCTATCCGCAACTGATAGAAAAATCAAAAGGCATGGTAGCGCAATCAGAACATACTATCATTGTAAAAAAAGAACCAGAGATTCTAACAAAAAAATAAAAAAATTCAGCCGAAATAAGTTCCCGGCTTCTTCTTTTTGCTTCTTCTCATTGCAGAGCTTCTTGCAGTACGCATATAATTCTCTGAAAGCTCCCTATATTTCTCAATATCCTCATTCAATATTGAGCTTTTTACTTTTTTAAGAGCCTGTTCAAAGTGTTCCATCTTTACTATCTTGGCCTTTATATCTTCCCTAAGCGCCAATGTTGCCGCTTCCCTGCACACTGCTTCAATGTCTGCACCGACATAATTCTCAGTCTTCTCAACAAGATTTGTAATCGCTACATCTTTTGCTAAAGGCATTCCTTTTGTATGTATTTTGAAGATCTTTTTCCTTGAATCTTGGTCAGGTACAGGCACCATTATTATCCTGTCAAATCTTCCAGGCCTTAACAATCCTGAATCCACAATGTCTGGTCTGTTGGTTGCCGCAATAACAACAACATCATGCAATTCTTCCAGGCCATCCATTTCAGTAAGCAATTGGTTGACTACCCTTTCAGTGACTTTTGTGCCCATCTCCATTCCTCTCTTTGGAGCAATAGCATCAATCTCATCAAAGAAGATTATCGTAGGGCTGCTCTGCTTGGCTTTCTTGAATATCTCTCTTATGCCTTTCTCGCTTTCACCGACCCACTTGCTTATCAGCTCTGGACCCTTAACAAGGATGAAGTTAGCTTCTGACTCATTTGCAGCCGCTTTTGCAAGTAATGTCTTACCGCATCCTGGGGGCCCGTACATCATTACTCCTCTTGGAGCCCTGACTCCCATTTTTAAGAAGGCTTCAGGATATTTCAAAGGCCATTCTACAGCCTCTTTCAATTCCTGCTTCAAATCTTCAAGGCCTCCGATTTCTTCCCATTCAACATTTGGAATCTCTACTAAGACTTCCCTTAATGCTGACGGTGAAACAACTTTCATTGCCTCATCAAAATCTTCACGCACTATCTTAAGCTTGTCCAAAACTTCCTGAGGGATTGAAGATTCTTCATCAAGATTCAATTTAGGAAGTATTTTTCTTACAACAATCATTGCCGCTTCCTTGCACAGTGCTTCAAGGTCTGCACCTACAAGCCCATGGGTTGAGGCAGCAATCTTCTTAAGATCTACATCTTTAGCCAAAGGCATGTTTCTGGTATGAATTTTCAATATGTTTAGCCTTCCTTCTTTTGAAGGCACGCCAATATCAATTTCCCTGTCAAACCTTCCTGGCCTTCTCAATGCAGGATCTAATGCGTTAGGCCTGTTGGTCGCAGCCATAACTATTACCTTGCCTCTGGTCTTAAGGCCGTCCATTGTTGCCAACAGCTGTGCGACCATCCTCTTCTCAACTTCTCCATATGCATCGTCCCTTTTTGCAGCTATAGCGTCAATCTCATCAAAGAAGATTATTGCAGGGGCATTCTTCTCTGCCTGGTCAAATATCTCTCTGATTTTCTTCTCAGCTTCACCTGCAAATTTAGAAGTTATCTCTGGCCCATTGATATGGAAAAATTTCGTGTCAGACTCATTTGCCACAGCCTTGGCCAATAATGTCTTACCGCAACCTGGAGGCCCGTGTAACAAGACACCCTTTGGCGGATGTATTCCTAATCTGTCAAATATTTCAGGATGTTTTAATGGCAGTTCAACCATCTCTCTTATCTTCTTCACTTCATCACTCAGGCCGCCAATATCCTCATATGTGACTTCAGGAATCTTCTCTTCCATGACTTCAACTGCCTGGGATTCAACCTTGATTTTAGTATTATCACTTATGATTACTGGCTGTTTAGGAGTGGTATTAGCAATTATGAACCTTAGCTTGCTGAATCCAAAATTCCCAAAACCTCCCATGAACTCTTCTTCAATAGCTCTGAACATGTCTTCATACGGAGAGGATGTAAATGTCCTTTGCCTTCTTTTTGCGCCGCCAAGCACAACTATATCGCCCTTGACAGCTGCCCTTCCTAAAAGGCCTCTCTTAAAAATTAATGGATCTCCTTTGATAACAATGCCTTTTTCTGCAGGAGCAATCACGATCTCCTTTGCTTCCTTTACTTGAGCTTTCTTTATTGTAACATTCTCTCCAATGGCAGTTTTTGCATTCCTTCTTAGGATGCCGTCCATCCTTATGACAGCCATCCCTATATCAGTTGGATAAGCCCTGTCGACAATGCCCACGGTTTTTCTTGAACCTTCTATCTCAACAATGTCTCCAGGCCTGACCTTCAGGTCCTTCATAGTATCAGAATCAATTCTAACTATTCCTTTAAATGCCTCGTCCTGTTGCGCTTCTCTTACTTGTAACCTTACTTCTTCCATTTTGTTACCCCCAATAACTTCTCATTTAATAAATTTTCTCAACCTTGTGAAAAAGATTGAGACTCTTCCTGGCTCATCTAAAGACAACCTTACTGTCTTGGAAGTCTTCACATCTTCATACTCTATAATCTCTTTCGGGATAGATATCGCCCAACTGTTTCCTACCAATCTCAATTTTACTCTGAAATCCCTTTCTCTTAATTTCTTGAACGCATTATATGCTGCAAGGTCACTAGGATGGAACCACTTCTTATGACATCTCTTACACAGCCAAGCACGCATTTCAAATCCGTTCTTCTCTATGACAACTTTTTCTGTGGGCTTGTTACAGCTGTCACAGACAATTGTTGCATCATATATATCTGCCATTTTTCATACACCATTTGATAATATTATCAGTATATACAAGCAATATATACTACTGATATATAAAGTTTTCTGATTATAAGGCTTTGCACATTTATTAAATCTTGCACAATAATTAGGCGTTTTGCACAATAATTATATAAAGCTTCGAGATAATTATAAAAGTATGCAAACTGAATGGGAAGAGATAACAGTTGATGGCAATAGTGTTCAAGCCCTAATTACAAGATTAGAGAAAGGAGATAAAGAATTTTTAAGAGACATTTATTTTAGATGGAAAAAACTCAACGAGGATATTAAAAAGGAATCTACTAGAGGAATTAATTTGCCTGAATTTATTTCAGAAAACGCATTTTGCTTGTTTTTCTCTAGTGTGAGAGTAGTCAAGCTAAAAAAAGGCAAATGCTCTTACGATTGTATTGATTTAAAAACGGGAAAACGCCAACAAATTAAGGCTAGTAGTGTTAAAAGCGACCTTACATCTTTTGGTCCATGTTCAGAGTGGGATGAACTGTTTTTTCTTGACTTTTCAAAAGGAGATGGATCTTTTCAAGTCTTTAAAATTGATGCAGATTTAATATATAAGCATAAAGTAAATAAAAATCAAACTTTCGAAGAACAGCAAGGACAAGCAAGAAGACCAAGGTTCAGCATCATAGATAGAATTATTATTCCTAAAGGCATTAAACCAATTAAAGTATGTAAATTATAGCTGTTTTATAATTCTTTTTAAAACTGAATCTAAATCTTTTTTAATTTCACTTGTTAATCTCGGAAGTGTTTT
>CAZFZD010000082.1:0-3863 GCA_964522895.1 Candidatus Woesearchaeota archaeon
CCCTTACGCAGGCATTGCTACGATGGAGTATAGTGGCGATAAAACCAAAAAAGTGCTTCATAAGGGCGGAAAAAAGCGTTTCTGGAGCATCCAGAGCAGGTTGACAAGAAAAATAAGGAGAAACCCGCTTATAATCAGCATTTTGCTATAAACTAAAGCATCAAAAATTTTATAAATGGCTAATAATTGTTTTTGGACTATGAAATCAATCAAATTCATGGCAATTATGGCTTTAATTCTTTTAGCAGTTCCTTTAGTTTCTGCAACTGAGATGTATTATTTTGAAGATTTTGATTTAAGTCCCAATCAGGGTATTATCCTTGAAGAAGGAGACCTTGTCCAATTTGAGATGTTTGGAGGAGAACATCGTCTGAGAATAAAGGAAGTTGCTAACTCACTTGATAAGATTAAGCTTAGAATCTTCCCATTCATACCTAGTAAAGCGCAAGCTGTACCGCTTTTCACAATAGACAGGGTTGTTTATGTTGACCTTAACAAAGATGGTATAGATGACTTGGCTCTAGATATTGAAAAGATTACTAAAGATAAAAGAGTCACATTGATTGCAGTCGCATTGGAACAGCCTCCAACAGAAGCTCCAGAGACGCAAGGCATGGTTGTAAAAGATACTGGAAGTAATTATAAGAGGACATTCTTCTTCGTGGGAATGATAGTCATTGGTCTTATCGGAATTTTGGCTTACAGGAAAAGTAAAAGCAATAACGAACAAAGCGAAGAAAAGTCCGAAAAATAATTCTTTTTTTTTATTTTTGCGCTTTTGAAAAAAAAGCGCCGAGGGAGGGATTCGAACCCTCATATCCGTTAGGAAACTGGCTCTCAAGGCCAGCGCACTACCAGGTTATGCGACCTCGGCATTTTTAATCAGAAACAAATTGCCTTTTATAAATCTTTCAGTCTGGAAATATAAACTCTGTATCCGCCCTGCTTTGCCAAGGTATCCAAGTTGCCAAAAACTTCTTCCATCTTTTTACTAAGGCTCTTGCCTCCCTTGTTATGCCTTGCAACTAACTGCAAAGAGCCATTTTTTTTCAAATGCTCCTTTGACTTTTCAATCATTTCAAAACAAACCTTTTTGCCGGCAGTCTGCGGAGGATTTAAAAGAATGACATCAAACTTGCCTTCAACATTATCAAACATATTACCGCAAGAGATTTTAATATTGTCAATACCGCGAGAATTCAACTTTGCCACTTCACAAGCCCTTTCATTTATATCAGTAAGCACTACCTTGCCTTGAGTCAAATGCGCGGCAAAGATTCCCACTGCGCCATTGCCGCAACCCAAATCAAGCACATCATCCTGCTTTGATATTTGCATCTTTTGAATTAAAAGCTTGGTTCCAAAATCCAACCATTCAGAAGAAAAAGTTCCTGAAGAAAAATAAATATCAATATCAATACCTCTTAAAAAAATATTCAATTTTTTCATTTTTGAAGCACTCTTAGGCTTCTTAGAAAAATAATGTTCTTCCATTTACCCCATTACCCCTAACAACAATAGCGCTAATCTGTCAGCTGCTTTTAAGAGGTCTTCTTCAGTCTTGCCTTCTACAATTATGCAATTGCCCATAGTCTTTACCTGTGTCTGCTCAGTCACATTAAAGTAGATTACTGTTTGCCTTGGTTTTCCATCTTCACAGGTCTTGACTGGCCTGTCCCTATAAGGTTCTGTAAATGATGTGTTTACAGGAGTCCAATATAATTGTGGATTGGCAATAACTTTAATTAGATCTAAGCCTGCAAAGCTTGTCAATACCGAATAGTTCCTTCCCCTGTCCCATGTAATAAAGACTTGCTCGTCATCCATTATCAGGTTCTTGGCTTTCCTGTCTATTGTAATGTTCTCTAAACTCAAGGGATCGTTCCTGAAATCAATGAAATAAGGTTTAGGGTCTTCAGGAAAATAGAATTTTATGTTCCATCCTTCATAATCCTGGAATTCAGATTTAATTATCTCAAATTCCGAATCGCCGTTTGAATAAAAATACCTTTCATTGCCATTTTCAAAAATAAAACCTGTCTTGTCATTAACATAAACAAATACAGCAAACAACAGCAACAATGCAATCATTATGCCTACTAGCCAGTTTATCTTCTTGTCTATATTCTTATCGGACCCTTCATTTGACTTACAGCTAGTACAAACTTTCTGCTCTTTCTCTTCTTTTAATATGTCTGGCTTCATTTTAATATTGCTCAACTATTAATTTGTCGACAATTTTTGTTAAATCTTTTCCCTTTATCAATAGGCAATTGTTATTGAAAGTTACTTCTGTTTTATTAGCTTTTTGGAATTCTACCACGCCAACAGTTTCTGTCGCATCCTCGCATGTTCTTAAAGGAAGGTTTGCACACTGAGATACATCTTTAGTGCATGCAGGAACTTTCCTGGGGCTTAAGCTTATCCCTGTATCAAACTGTGAGATGGCTGTCCTGATTATCTCTTCAGGATTATAGGTCACATAAATCTTTTCCATCAGATTAAGCCTTGAATAATCAAGATTGCCTAACGTGATATTTTTCAATTCAGCAGGATTGTTCAACACATAAACTTCATTCCCATTATCCTCATAAGCTAGCCATCCTACATTGACTTTTGCGAATTTCAGCCCATTATATTCATAAGCATCTTTGTTATTATCAGAATCCATGTTTATTGCTCCACCTACCATGATAAGGATAATTAATGCTCCCATAAAATAAAGATAAGTGTTCTTCTTGGATTTCTGCTTTGGAACATACTTCTTTCTTTTCATCAGTTGAATAGAGAATAATCTTTTTTATAAAAGTTTCGAGAAAAATTAGAAAGAAAAAAAGAAAAAATTAGTTGAGCTTTTACTCAACTGTTATGTCTTGCAAGGTTGCACCCTTGACCATGGCTTCAGATCCAGAGAAGGCATATTCGCTTGAATCTGCAACAGCCTTGCCTGCTCTTTGTGTGTCAAGAGCGGTTGTACCTGCAACCAACATTGCGACTTTTTCGCCGTTGTCTACAAGTTTTACTACTGCTTCACCTTCTTCATAGGACCAACCATCACAGCTCATGTCAAATACGCTGCCAGCAAGAGAGTTTGCGCATGGACCGCCAACAACAATCAAGTTGTACATTGTTGGGTCAGAGACTTCACTAGCTTTCATGTAAGTTGGTGAAATCTTTGTCATCTCATAGCTGTCTGAACCGCTTGATACAGATGAACTCTCGCCTTTTATGACAATGTTTGCCATAACTTGATCAGTAGGCACTAACATCTCTACCTGGTCGCTTGAAGACTGAGCTTTAGGCTCTTTGATTACTACACCGTAAGCTGTCCTGTGGTCTTCATCTTTAGTTCCAAGGTTGGTTGTTGTCCAACTTCTACCTGGACCAGGTACCCATTTCAACTCTTCAGCCTCATCTGATGTGGCAGTATCTCCAAGAGCATTTATGTGGCCATCGCTGTTAAAGTTCCAATGGGACCAAATGTTCTCTTCACCACCAATCAAGTCGGTAGTTGTATCTGCTACAAAGTACCATTCAAATGTATGGTTTGCTCCTGCAGGAGACATTACTGGCATTCTCAACCTAACATTGTCATCCTTGGTGTTTCCGACATTCAGCCTTAAGATAGTCATGTCTACTGCTTCAGTTGCCGATGCTGGTCCTCCAGAGGTTCCATTACCACTTACATTATTAGCAAATGAACCGAAGAACTTTACATCGTATGGGCTATCCAATTCTTTGTAGAACAAACTGATTGCTGGAGATCCTGCCGTAACATTAGTCTTATAACTATTATTACAATCATCGTCATCTGAGAACAGCCAAACATCTTCTGCATATACAGTTGTACTTTCATTAGCCGT
>CAZFZD010000083.1:0-3859 GCA_964522895.1 Candidatus Woesearchaeota archaeon
TACACCTCTTGGAAAATAAGTTGATTAATAAGTATTTAAAAGTTACTGCAACTGAAACGCTACCCAATTGAAGCCGTTGCAAACAAAATCTATGCCCAAAATCCCGGACATGACAATGATGACTATTGCTATTATGCAGGTGAAGTTTGCCATCTTAGGATCCTTAAACAAGAAAGCCAGCACGAAAGACATAGGTATTGAAAAAAAGGGAAGCACTGCCGCAATTACGCCTAAAACAAAAAACACAGGCAGCGCAAATATCTTTAGCAAAAGGTTTGCCGGTGAAGTCAATGCCACCATCATCCATACCACTCCTAATGCGACTGCAAGCGCAGAGCCCATGAACAGTTTCCCTGCAAAGCCCAATATCCCGCCAGACAACAACCCAAGGCCCAGCATGGTATCATTAAGCACGTCTATCAAGGTTGCCATGATGCCTTGCCCCACAGAACTTTCCTTCAGCATATAGAATATCATCAGGAGCAAGAGGACAAAGAACCAATTGTTGATTGCAATCTTGACCATTACAAGAAAAGCCCTTACAAAAGCATCGAGGCATATGTCTAGCGCCATATGTAAAATAGAAAGCCTTAATAATTAATAAAACTATGTCATAAAATTAGGTAAAAAAGAGGAATATTATGGCTGAAGAACAGGAAAGCAGGCCACAGAAAAGATACGGCCGCATGGAAGTTGAAAGATACGTGCCGTCAAAAGAGTCTGTAAGGAAAAGGACTTCTAACATTTTGTTCATAATACTTGTCCTGGCAATAGTGCTTCTGGGCATATACGCATTCTACTGGTTCCAGAGCCCGACTGGTGCAAGAACTCTTGACAACATGAAATCAACATTGTCAGAATACAACCCACTATCATGGTACAGTCAACAAATAACAATAGCCAAGGAAAGGACTGGCAACATGTGGACTGCAAATACCAACAGGACAAAAACCGGCATAATCTTTGAAGATTTCGAAATCATTGGCAGTGCGGAAGTTCCTGCCGGATCGCCTATCTTATTGGCTTACGATCTTGCAATAGAGAACGCGGATGTTGAAGATCTGCCCTTGAACATAGAATGCAGGATTGACGAGAGCAGTTTGAGCTCAGATGTGCAGGTTGAAGGCGTTATACTTCCTGACAACCCCGTGATTGTATCTGGCAAGGAAATAACTGAAAACATAAGATGCAGAATCCCTGGAGAGCTTACCGGAAGCATTGAGCCTGACACTTACGAGATTAAAGGAAAGATAAAGTTCCCGTTCCAGACAAGAGGCGTCAAGCTAAAAGTCTATTTTGCTGATGAAGAAATTGACAGGCAGTTTGATGAAAGGGAAGACTTCTTTGACTATTATGATATTGAAGAAGACCTGCCGATAAGAACACAGTACAACGGCGAACCTGTAGAGATAGGAATTGGCGTGAACTCTGAGAACATCCAGCCGATAATATTAGGGCAGGATAGCAGTCCGCTGATAGGCATAACATTATCAAACAGATGGGACGGCGAAGTAATGAACCTTAGCAATTTTAAGATTGAACTGCCTAACGGCCTCGCTATAAACAAGGAATTTTCAAACAATCCAAGCCCAAGCTGTCCGTTCGAACAGGGAAGGAAGGGCCAGACAGTTACAGAATTTGTTGCAATACCGCAGTATATAGAAAACATAGTGCTTGAAAAAAGCGAATCACAAACATTTGAATGCTGGCTTCAGCAGGAACAGGATATCTTGGGGGATGCGCTTTATACCACAAAAGATTACGGCGTTTCAGTAGGCTACAATTACCAGCTGCCTGAAGAGAGCGCCAGCGTGACAATCAAGGGAGAGAATATCGCATGAAAAAGCTGACAATCATTCTAATCATGAGCATGTTGCTTTTGGCAGGCTGCGAATTGATAGAAGATGTGCCGTCAAGGATTCCGGGATTGGAAAGCCAGCCTGAAGAAAGCATATATGGTGGCGAAGGCAGCATCGACATCTCGATAATAAACCCCAAAGAATCCGGAAAAGTCCTCAAAGGATATTCATTAGAGCCGATAATCCGCGTCAAGAATCTTGGAGGTTCGGAAGCAGAAGGCAAAGTATGCATTACAGGGCTTGACCAAGATACTTTCAGCGGTTTTAGCGGGTGCGAATGCCTGAATTACATGCAACTTAGCCAGGACAATGCGTTTGATGACATAGACTTAAAATACGGCCCCTACAGTATCAATGCTGATGAGGAAAGCAAGCATCATTCGCTTACAGCAATAAACAGGTTCAGGTATTCTACAAGCATAAAATCAGACATCTGCATCTCAGCCGACATATATGAGAATCCTGAATGCAGTGCAGACATAAACGCAGTGACTAGCGGTCCAATCACAATTGATTCCATTGAAGAGACAATAATCCCTATAAATGATCAAGTAGTGAGCATAGTTTTCAGTATCAGCATAGAAAACGACGGCCAGGGAAACTTGTGGCCCATTGAGCGGCTTGATGAAAGATGCAGTGCAGGAAAGATTGAAGAGCAGGAAAAAAAGATTACAGCAGAGATTATAGGCTTCCCAGTATCTGCAGACATAAGCTGCGAAGATGCAAGGCTTGAAGATGAAGAAGCTACAATAACATGCAAGGCCGAGCAGGTAAGACTGTTTGACCAGCAGGGAGATTATGTTTTCAACGAAAAATACAAGCCAGAAGTGATATTCCAGCTTGAATATGGCTATGAAACAAGAGAATCCAGGCGGTTCAGCGTAGAGTAAATATTAGAAAATATTTTGAAGAAAAAAACCATGTTTAAGTCTATAACTAATATTTAAAGGAGGATATTTAATATGAAAAAGACAGCAACATTGATTCTTATCCTAACATTAGCAATTATGATAACAGGTTGTGAATCTGAAGGAAATGACATAAGCGAAGGTTATTACCAATATACGGGGGACAAAATGGTTGAAGCGCAGTTTGCGCAGGAAGCCCCTATAAGTATGGCCAATTCTCCTTATGAACAAAATGAAGAGATTGACGTGGTAGTCAGGCTCACTAACAAGCATACTGAAGAGATTCCTGCAGGCAAGGTAAGGGTAAAACTTACTGGTGATGCTGCAATGCCTAACTTCTTTTCAGGCGCAAAAGAAGCTACAAATCCGGAATTGAGAGGCATAGACCCTGAAACTGGAGCCAGTGTGCCTGAAGAGGTCGAATTAGGCCCTATAAGATATACTAATGAAGTGCTTGGAAAAGTACAAAAAACAATAACAGGCAAATATTGCTATTCATACCCTGTTACTGTCAAAGCAAACCTATTCTATACTACAAAAGCTGAAGAGATTGGAAAAAACTTGCCGTCTGGATCAAATCCTCCATCCAGAGTCCAGGTAACCAATATCCAGCAGAGGCCCGTTGATATTGAAGACGGAACAGGCTCATTGAGGTTTGACGTGACAATAGCAAACATCGGCACTGGAACAATCGTATCCAGCTTGGACGATTGCTTTGAATACAGGGACAGAAGAGAAAAGGAAAGTCTTACCATAAATGCCCAGGGCGCTTACGAGATTGAATGCGAAAAAGAGGGTGAAGTTACTTTAATGAGAGACACTAAGTCAAAAACAGTAGATTGCACTGTAAGGAACATTGATCTTACCAACTTGGGCGATGAGCCAAGCGAACTGACTTTAGTGCTGAACAATTTTGCCTATGAAGAAGAGATTGCTCCGGTAAACATTTGGCTTGAAGGCCAAGAATAATAACATGGAATTATTCAGGCTGATTGGGCTGGCAATATTCATAGCATTTGTTATGATCTTGATAGGCCTGAGTGTTTACCTTGGCTTTATTTTTTATTTTGTTAAGAAACATGTGAAAAAATT
>CAZFZD010000084.1:0-3822 GCA_964522895.1 Candidatus Woesearchaeota archaeon
AACAATAATATCAAATACTATATTTAAAATAAAAAAGAAATAAAAATTCGATTCCTTTTTTGCAACATCACAATGAGCTTTTTTTATGTGTATTAATTCATGCAATAGATTTAGTTTGCGAGCTGAAAAAAATTTTGCTAAGTTCATATATACTTTGTAGTCTCTTGAGTTTAGCATTTCACAAGAAGTTTTAAAAGATTTAACAAAAACTATCTTTCTATTATTAATTTCTAACTGTTTTTGGCAAATTTGGCCTGTTGAATTTAATTGTTGTTCAGTTTTAATTCTTTTAGAGAAAATGAGAGAAACAAAATAAGGAATAGAAATTACAACATATATAATAAATACTGGCAACCAAATAATTATGGCTATAAACGGTTTAAGCTTTGATTTAAGTCCCTGCCAAAAAGACCAAAATGGATCATTTTATGTCCTTTCTCATAAACAAGGTATTTTTCTCAATCTTGTATCCTTGTTTAACATAAAATTTTACAGAACAGGATTTCTTATGTGTTATGAAACTTACAGATTTTGCTTTAATCTCTTTTGCATATTCTTCAACTTTGTCTGTAAGCTGTTTCTCTATTCCTTGTTTTTTGAAGCCCTCTTTTACAGCTAAGTCCTCTATGAGAACTACAGGCCCCTCCCACCATTGTTCAACTTTGAAAATCACAACACCTATAATCTTTTTATCTTCTACTGCAACAAAACCTTTTCCTATCTTAAGATAAAAAGCTAGGCTTTTGATTACAGAATTAATTGTGGATTTCTCTTGGAATGGGGGTTTTGAAAATTCTTCTAACATAAGTTTTGAAATTTCCCTTATGTCCCTTTTTGTAGCCTTTTTTATGCTCATAGATTCTTATCATAAATGCCAAACTTATAAATATTTCTGCTTAGACAAATCTTTAAATATCATCGAATCTTAAAATGCCTTATGCGAAAAAAAGCTTCAGCAATATTTTCCTCAATAGACAGCATAAAAAAGAACCCTATAATATTCATTCCGGACATTTTGCTTTTCCTTTTGATTTATGGCTTGACAATCCTTTTTTACAAATACAACAATCTTGCAAAGCTCTTGTCTATGCTGATGAGTGCAGAAAGCAGGGCAGAGATAATAAAAACTTTCTTTGTGCAAAACTGGCTGCAATTGGTCATATCTTTTGCAGTGTTCTTTTTCATAAGCTTCATCCTTGGAGTAGGCATGGAAGCCATAAGGTTCAGCATGATAAAACAAATAATCAAGAAAAAGAAAGCTTCACTAAAAAAAGCCTGGAAACTAAAAAACAAGTTCTTCTGGAAGATTGTACTTATGAAAATTCTAGTAACAGCAATACTTTTCATAAGCCTGTTGCTCCTGTTAATAATTGCCATACTCATCATGGCAATCTGTTCTACAATTGGAGTTTATTCCATACTTTGGCTGGCCTCCTTGGCAAGCATTTTCCTGTTGATAATGCTTACCCTGGCTCTGCTTTTCAGGTATGCGGCATTGTTCCTTGACAATAAAGGGACTGTAAAAGCAATAAAGGGCTCTTTCAAATATTTCAGCAAGAACAAGAAGCATACGTTTTTTGTCTGGCTCACAATAACCATAGTGAGCCTTATCTTCGGCACATTAGCCACTTCAGCAAGCCTGTGGATAGGAAAATTACAAAACATAGTAAACATCGCCTTATGGAGCTATGTTATAATGTTCTTCAGCTCGTTCACAGCATTCCTAATAAGGACAATATACACTATATGGTCTCAGGTATTTATATTTAAGAACTACAAGAATTAAAGCTCAAGCTTCATAAAATCTTTTGCACAGATAGTGTCCTTGAATATCTCTTTGGCCTCATCTTCAAGCTTTTTGACAGACTTGTACCTCTGGCTGAAATGTGTAAGCGCTAATACTTTTACCTTGGCCTTCTTTGCAATCTTGGCTGCCTGCTCGCTTGTCATATGATGGCATTTCACCGCATGCTTCTGCAATGATGCTTCAAGCGTTGCCTCGCATACCAGGACATCCGATGCTTTAGCGAACTTATGCAGTCCGGAAAAGGATACAGTGTCGGTAATGTAGCATATCTTCTTTCCTTTCTCAAGCTTGGTGGCTTTTGAAGCCTTAATCTTTTTGCCCTTCCATTCTATGTCCTTGTTCTGCTGAAGCTTTTTTAGAATCTTGTCCTTCCTTAATCCGAACTGTTTCAGGTATTCAAGATCTATCTTCCTCTTGTCTTTTTCAATGAAAGCATATGCGAGGCCGGGCACAGAATGCCTTGTTGGCAAGGCTTCAACTATAAAATTCTCTGTCTCGCAGACAGTGCCCTTGTCAATATCTTTCACCACTACATGAACCTTAGATTCCACTAAAAAGGAGCTCATCATTGTCTTGAAGAATTCCTTGCTTCCCCTGGGCCCATATATTTCCAATGTAGCATGATATCCGGAAGCTGCCAGAGTCTGCAAAAGCCCGGGCAATCCCAGCACATGGTCGCCGTGCCAGTGCGTAATAAGAATCTTTGTTATCTTCGTGGGCTTCATCTTTGCAATCCTGAACTGCCTTTGCGTGCCTTCGCCGCAATCAAACAGCAGGCCCTGATCCTTGTAACTGAGAAATATTGCGCTATGGTTCCTGTCAACTGTCGGCACCATGGAGCCTGTGCCCAAAAATGTCAATTCCATGTTTAAAAAATGCCAAAAGGTTTTTAAATAGTTTTGGATTATGTTGCGATTATCAGGAGAGTGATGAGAAAATGGTAAAACTATCAGCTTTGGTCATGGCAGGATTCGGCCTTGTGGCAAGCATGGGAATGGAATCAGACAGTTTTGAAAAGAAATATACTCTTAACACAGAATTCGGACATCCGGTAGACGTGAGCGTCAAAGCCACTGACTTGGACAATGACGGGAACTTAGACTTTCTCTGGGGCTCGCCTCACGGCATTCTTAGGGCAGAAGTCGAAGATGGTAAGGTAAAGAACAAACGCCTTATTTTCAAGCTTGAAAAGAACAGGAACCCTAACATGAGAGTGGGGCTTGATGTTGGCGACCTGAACAGTGACGGGCTGAATGACATTGCATTTGCAACACCTGACGGAGTCAGAGTGCTTGAAAACAAGGGCAATGACAAGTTTGAGGACAAGGGCTATGTCATAAAAAACCAGAACTACTTTGTTTCTGCAGACGTTGACATTGCTGATGTGAACAACGACGGAAAGCAAGACATAGTTTACGCAACATCACCTAAGACAGAAATCTGGTACCAAAAGTGAAAAAATCATAAGGCAGAAAAAAATCCTAATACTATCCCGAATATCAGATGGAATATCAGGGTAAGCTGCCAGGCCCTTATCTTTCTTTTCTTTTTCCTTTTTTTGTCCAGCTTCATTGCAAAAACTCCCTGCTGGAACAATGGGAAAAGCACGAGCATCATAAAGAACCATATTACTACTGCGAATATTATGCCGGACAACAATCCTGGAACAAAAACCTGCATGTAAAGCATTCCCAACAGGCTGCCCATTATCAAGTGAAATATCAGCACGAAGCTAGTCACAAAATTCTTGTTGTATTTCTTTCCGAACAACGCTCTTCCAAAAAAGAGGTGCAAATCAAGTATCTGCTTTCCACGGGCCTTTAACAATATCATGAAAATACTCGTTATCAAAGTAGCAGTAAAGCCTGTGAATAATCCTGTTGCAAGTGCTGTCCTGAATAGCATTAGTACACCTCTTGGAAAATAAGTTGATTAATAAGTATTTAAAAGTTACTGCAACTGGTGACTGTCAACTTTGGTCTTGATAAAAGATAAAAAGAAAGACCTCTTAATAA
>CAZFZD010000085.1:0-3652 GCA_964522895.1 Candidatus Woesearchaeota archaeon
GGTCGGTAAGATTCAATTCTAAGCCTGCTACTGGCACTTGCAAACCGAAATTCTCCAGCACCTGCGGGTTTATTTCGCCAATGTAAGCTATGCCTTTTCCGTTCACATAGACTCTGCCTACACGTCCCTTGATAAAGCTCGGATGCTCTGTTTCCTTGATTTCATAATTTACTTCAAGCCTGTCCAGAACAAAGTCCATGACCTGCTTTATTTCAGTGAAATCTGCTTTTGAATGAGCTGTAAGCACTGCAACCCTGTGTGCATCTTCAAGAGATTTTTTTGAAGTTATAAGGCCTTCTTCAAATATCTTCTGCGGGTATTCCTCTTTCTTGTTCTTTGACAACAGCTCCAAAAGCTGAGGCATTATCCAGCTTCTTACAACTGAAAAATTTTCGCTCATGTAATTTGAGATTTCCACAGTGCCAAAATCTTTTGACTCAAGCTTATCATAGAGCAGCTCCTTATTGGTAAGAATTGGACTCATCACTTCCTGATAGCCCATGCCGATAACAAGCTCCCTTGCCTTGTCTACAAACTTATTGATTTCAAGGCTTTCTCCAATCGAATAATCTTTCAACGGATTATCTTCAATCTTGTCATATCCATAAGCAATCCCTACATCCTCGGCAATGTCCGCCTGATGCATTATGTCAAGCCTGTAATCCGGGATAAGCAGCTTATCATTTTCAAAACCGTACCTCATCTTCTTCAGCAAAGACACCATCTGTTTTTTAGACAAGTTTGTACCCAGAACCTTGTTCACATAATCAGCATCAAGCTTCATCTTTTGGTTGAATGGCTGAGGATAACTCTCACTCTTGTTGCCGTATTTGACATTCACAGAGCTCACATTGAATCCTCTCGTTGAAAAAACCAAGGCAAATATGTTTGCTGCCAAAGTTACTGCCTGCTTGTCAGTACCTGTAGCTTCAAAGAACAGCCTTGAATCACCGAAACCCACTTTGCCGGAATGGTTTGAGTTTATTATGGGCGGGAAGCTCAGCACGTTCTTATCTGCATCCACCAATATGGGATACTTGCCAAAGCCTTCCAGGATGTGCTTGTACTCAATGCCTTTAGGATGGGATTCTAGAATCTCACCCAAAGTCATCTCCCTCTTGAATTCCAAGGGGGTGAATTGTACAGATTCAGGATCCACTGCCTTATAATCTATTGGAAACTTGATCTTGTCATAATTATAGATGCCTATTGCAACTTTCTTCCTTCTTACGCCGTAAGTGTGGCAGAATTTCTCTTGCAGCTGTATGAGCTGGTTCAAAAGCTTCTCATCAACCTGAGAGCCTGAAACAGAGAACGCTGATATGTAAGGCCTTATCTTGTTCAATTTGGTATCAACTTTTATCATGTCCTTAGACTTGCTAAGCTTAAGCTTTTTTAACCCAGACTTGACCCCCATAATGCCTCTTAGTAGAATTGCAAGCCCTTCAACGCTCCATAAATAAGGAAGGTTCGTGTCGCCCATGCTGGCAAATATCTCATCATCGTCAATCTCATCAAGCTCTGCCTTTGCATACTCCAATAAGGGATCCAAATCTTTTTTGGGAATCTTCTTTTCTACAAGCCTGCTCAATTCCTTTAATGAAAAACTTATTGTAGGCATCTTACCACACCACCTTCGCTTTTCTTAAAAAATCCAGGTCATGACTGAAAAGTTTCCTTATGTCTTTTATTCCCATTGAAAACATGCCTAGCCTGTCTATGCCTAGGCCCCAGGCAATCACTGGCACATTTATGCCTAACGGCTTTGTCAGCTCCGGCCTGAAGACTCCTGCTCCGCCTAATTCTATCCAGCCCAAGTCAGGATGCTTGGCAAACAATTCTGCTGACGGTTCTGTGAAAGGAAAATATGCGGGCCTTACTTTAATTTTATCTGATTGCGCGAACTCTTCTGCGAACATCTTCAACAATCCTTTCAGATGGCTGAAATTCAATCCTTCTCCCAAAACAATTCCTTCAGTCTGATAGAAATCGCTGTTATGTGTTGCATCGACAACATCAGACCTGAAACATCTTGTGATGCCAAAATACTTTCCTGGAATCTTAAGATCTTTTGAGGCCAGCATGCGCGCACTGCAGGCAGTGCCCTGTGTCCTTAACAAAAGCCTTTTAGTACGTTCAGTATCAAACTTGTACTGCCATCCCCTGCTCCCTGTACCTTGGCCTTTCTCATGCGAAGCCCTTACCTTTGCGACAAGGCGCGGATCCACATTGCCGTATTCAGGCTCCTTGACATAATAAGCGTCATGAATGTCTCTGGCAGAATGGAACTGCGGCATGAACAATGCATCCATGTCCCAAAACTCTGTCTCAACTATTGGGCCGTCCATCTCTGCAAATCCAAGTGAAACGAATTTCCTGCGCACATTGTCAAGGAAAGCGCGATAATGCTGCTTTCTTCCGCCATGCACTTTAGGAACATTTATCTTTATGTCATAGCTCCTTAATGTTTTGCCTTTCCAACTGCCTTCTTTTATCATCTGCGGAGTCAGCTTGTCAATCATTTCCTTGAACTCTATCTTCTGCTTCAAGATTTTCTCTCCCAATTCTGTCAACTTGACTTGCCTTAGCTTGACCAAATCAGTCTTGATAAGATTCTTACGTGACTTGAGATTCTGATATGCTAACTTCTCTTCAGGCTCCAGTTCAGAAACGTTTTTCGGCAGCCTTTTCAAGAAATTCTCTTCAAGGCTTTCCTTGTTAGCCATGTCTTCTCCTGCCTTTGTTATTGAGATTATAAGCTCATTGCCTTCTTTTCTCAAGCTGATTGCAGCTTTTTTCTTTAAAACTCCTAAAGAGACATTAAGCTCCTGCTTTGATATGTCAAGGTCAGAGACTTTTGTTTCGCCCTTAAGCTGCTTTAACAAACGCCTTTCAGGCAAACCTTCTTTCTTATAACTTTCTCCGTTCTTGTCAAGATCTATAATTTCCTTCAATTCCTGCTCTATCTTGATGACATCTTTGTTTTCAAGCCATTGCAATGCCCTCATGACTTCAACTTCCTTAAGATTTGTCAGCCTTACAAGCTCATCAAGGCTTATGCCTTGCTTTAGGTGAGGCAAGACTTTCCTCTCTAAAGGATGCAAAGATGCCAGTAATTCGTTTGTTTTGGGCATTAATTCAAAGATATCATAAATGTTTTTAAAGGTTACTAAATCTGTATTTGTTAAGCTAAAGTAGAGCCTGTAGTGTATAGAATGTATTTTTCCCTTGTTTTTGCCATGTTGAGATTAAGCTCATCATTATTTCATAATTTTTAATCCCTATTTCGCTTCTTAAACATCCTATTATTTTTCTCATAATAACAAATGGTCTTAATGATCTTTCTGCTTCATTATTATCTATCGGCAATTCAGGATATAGGATTGCATTAAACCAATCATCTTTTCCATTCCTTATTTTTGTTGCTAATTTTCTTAAACTTGTATGGGCTTCCATACAAGCAATTAGCCTTGCTAATTCTGCTTTGCATTTTTCATACATATCGTTTCTTCTCTTTTTTTGTTTGTATTCCTTCCCTTTTTTTGTCATAAAATAGATATCGCATCCCCAATTGTATAAATCTGGATATTTTTCCTTGCATTCATATTTCATTTCCCTTCTTAAGTGATCCCAACATCTTTGTAAAATAACT
>CAZFZD010000086.1:0-972 GCA_964522895.1 Candidatus Woesearchaeota archaeon
GCAGAAACAGGTTGATGATCAGACAAGAGAATTGAAAGAAAGAATTGAAGAGCTTGAGAAATTCCATGATGCCACCATCGAAAGGGAGTTTCGCATAAGGGAACTGAAAGATGAAATAGAAAGGCTTAAAGCGAAAGATATTAAATGAACATGATTTTAAATCAGATGAACAACAGAAAAACATACTGTTGGCTTTTCCTGGTCTTTTTTGCTTTTACGGCAGGGAGTTTATCAGGACAGGAAAGGGAGACGCAAATCCCGGTCATTGCTGTGCCGGATACAATACTTGTTGCCTCCGAACCTGATTACCCTCCCTATTGCATTGTTGATGAGGACGGCAATCCCACCGGCTTTGCCGTTGAGCTGTTTGAGGCGGCCACTGAGGCAGTTGGGATTGTTCCCCTTATCAAGATAGGAGTGTGGAATAAGATCAAGAATGACCTTGCTGAAGGACATATTGATGCTCTTCCCCTTGTGGGCCGGACTCCTGAAAGGGAGGACCTTTTCGACTTTACCATGCCCTACCTTTCATTGCACGGGGCGGTATTTGTAAGAGAAGGAACCGAGGGAATAAACTCTGTGAGTGATCTCAGGGGAAAAGAGATCGTTGTTATGAAGGGTGATAATGCAGAGGAGTATGTCAGGCGCGACAGTCTGTCTGACCTGATATTTACCACAAACACTTTTGAGGAAGCTTTTATAAGACTTGCCGCAGGCCAGTATGATGCGCTTATTACCCAGAGGATAACAGGTATCCACCTGCTGGAGGAGCTGGCGATCAGATCGGTTAAACCCTTGAGTTTCCAGCTGCCACGGTTCCGCCAGGATTTCTGCTTCGCAGTGAAGAAAGGGAATGAGGAACTCCTGGCAAGGCTGAATGAGGGACTGTCAATAGTCATCGCCAATGAAACGTACTATGACATACAAGGGAAATGGTTCGGACCTGAAATAACCGGGGTTATCACCACCCGT
>CAZFZD010000086.1:982-3540 GCA_964522895.1 Candidatus Woesearchaeota archaeon
GGAGAAATGGTTCGGACCGGCAACAACCGCGACATTAACGACGCGAGATATACTAAAAATTGCATTATATATATTTATCCCGCTGCTTGTATTGATGGCTTTTGTATCATTCTTTTTTATGCGTGCTGAAGTGAGACGCCGTACAAAAAGTCTGAACGAAGAGATAGAAAGGCATAAAAAAACGGCGGAAAGCCTGCGTAAACAGAAGCTTTTGCTTAATGAAATGGAGAAGGTATCAAAGACAGGGGGATGGGAGAGGTATCCGGGTTCGGATAAGAGTAACTGGACAATCGGGACATACGATATATACGGACTACATAAGCTTGTTCTGCTTCAGGAGAAAGTATTATTTTAACTTTTTTCATAAACTCCTTCCCGTCAATACTGCCTTCTTCAATCCGGGAAAAGTGTTGAATATCCATGTTATGCCTTTGATGGTGACTGCTATCTTGTTGCTTTGTTCCAGATACTCCAAAATTACCTTCAAGGTGTTATGGTTCACTTTTCTTGGTAACTTTCTTTTGAGTTCTGCGACTGTAATAATGCTCTCATCCATCCTTTTCATGGTCTCTTCTACCATGATCACTGTGTTCAGAGTGGGTGAGTGCTCCAGTTTTTGTTCCTGTATTTGTCTTACCATATTCATAACTTTTAGATATTAACTAATAACTTTTCAGTATTAACTGATATTTAAAGGTTTCTTTGTTTTAATGGTATTTAATATTTTGCTCGGATTTTTGAACAATTTTTCCAGAATTGCAGAAATAACTAAATGCCGAAGCCCTTAGGCACTTTTCCCTTGAACTTTTTCATCATCTTGTTCATATCAGTTTCAGAACCCATGCCTTTCATCTGTTTCATCATCTTTTTGGTCATCTTGTATTGCTTAAGCAGCTCTCTGACATCGTTTACGCTTGCTCCTGCGCCCTTGGCAATCCTTTCGACTCTTGGCCCGGATAATATGTCAGGGTTCTCAAGTTCTTCCTTGCTCATGCTCTGCAATATGAATTTCCATTTTTTGATTTTTCCTTCCTGTCCTTGTAGCATATCCTTTGGGATGTTCATGTTTCCCATGCCAGGTATGAGGTCCATGACTTTGTTTAATGAACCCATCTTGTTCATCATCTTCATCTGCTCATAAAGGTCAATGAAATTGAACTCTCCCTTCATCATTCTCTTGCCCAAATCTTCTGCATCCTCTTTAGAGATTGCTTCTTGGGCTTTTTCAAGCAGTCCTTCTATGTCGCCCATGCCCAACAGCCTGCCCACAAAGCCAGTGGGGTTGAATTGTTCCAGGTCTTCGGGCTTTTCACCTGTACCTATGAAATTTACAGGAGCTTCAGTTACAGAGCATGCTGTCAATGCCCCTCCGCCTTTTGCAGTGCCGTCCATCTTTGTTATCACAACACCGGTTATGTCGCAGCTGTCATGGAACTGTTGAGCTTGCGCTTGTGCTGCCTGTCCAATGTCAGCAGAGATGACAAGTAATTTCTCGTCAGGCTTGATTTTCTTGTTAAGGCTTTCAATCTCTTTAATCAGGTCCTTGCTTAACGCATCCCTTCCTGCAGTATCTATTATCAGTAGGTCATAGTTTTTGTATTCGGATTCGAATTCCTTGTATATTTTCAGCGGATTCTTTTCTTCCTTGTTGATGAAGCATTTTGCATCAAGCTTTTCGCATATCTGCTCCAGTTGCTCTGGCGCAGCAGGCCTGTGCACATCTAATCCAATTGCTGCAACCTTGAATCCTCTTTTTTGATAGAACTTGATTAATTTCCCGACGGTAGAGGTTTTTCCACTTCCGAACAACCCTACTAACATTATTTTGAAAGGCTTTTTCTTTTCAATCTGGATCTCTGACTTTTCTCCTCCAAGGAATTTTACCAGTTCGTCATGAACCACTTTGATAAGGAATTCTTTTTGCGAGATGCCTGCTGGAGGCTTTTCCTCCAATGCTCTCTTTTTTATGTCATTGGTAAGCTGAAATACGAGCTTCACGTTCACGTCAGCTTGCAATAATGCTCTTTGTATGTCTCTTACAAGCTCATTTATGAGCTTTTCATCTACAAACATGCTTTTTGCAATCTTGCTCAATGTTGTTTTTAGACTTGAGCCTAATTTATCTAATACCATGGTTTCTGCTTTGTTTTAGAGTATTTATAAGGTTTATGTTTGACTATATGTTGTAGGGGCTGCTATGGTAGCTTTGTTTTTGTTTTTATGGTCACTAATTGGTTTGTATGGCTGGGGCAAGTAGTTATTTAGGATGTTTAAGTTTGTATTCTTTGATTGCAAAAGGGATATATCCTAATAAAAACATAATAATTCCCATAAAAAGTAATTTTATGCTAAGTTCTGCTAAATTTTCATTTATTTCTAAAATATAATCTCTTTGTAATAATCTAAAATCATTTAAACTTTCTTGCATACAATTTTTTTGATCTAAACTTAAATTATTTTCTTGAAAAAAAATAATATCTTCTTTTTGTGAATCTATTAATTTAAAACTTGATTCATGAATCATTGATTGATTTGTGAGAAATAAAATAAAAGTAGCA
>CAZFZD010000087.1:0-3494 GCA_964522895.1 Candidatus Woesearchaeota archaeon
AGCAATTGTATTGATTGCATTAATCGTGGCAGTACTATTTTTCACAGGTGCCAGTGATAAATTGTTCCAAAAGCAGATAGAAGTGACTGAATTAAGCACACAGGAATTGTCTTTGGCACAATCAATCTGTGAAAGTCATTGTTCACAGATGAACAGGGCAGCTTATGAGAATCCTGCATTTTCACAAGCCATAAGGGATGCTGGCTACAACAATTGCAAAGACTTGTTGAACAAGGGTTTTGAAGAATGCGAAAAGAGCTGTAAGGCTAAGTCTAATGAGATAGCTCCACAGTGCCCTACATATAATACAAAAGCAACTTGTGAGGATAATGAAAATTGTGTTTGGAAGTGAAGCCTCCCAGCCGCAGCAAGCTGCGAGGTATTCAACCCAAAACGCAATAAACCAAACACTTATTAATTCTTTTATTTTATATCTTTATCATGAATAAAAGGGGTTTTGAGATAAGCTTAAATCTTGTAATAATACTTGCAATAGCCCTGATTGCATTGATTGTGATAATATTGATATTTAGCGGTGGCACTTCAGATTTCACTGCCAGATTAAAGGGTATTGTGGGTGAGATATGGTCACTGAAACCCAATATGACAGGGTAAGGTGTTTTTCTATATGATAACAAAAAAAGGCACACAAGAGTCTGTAAGTTTTTTGATAGGGATATTATTGATGATAATGATAGTGACTCCCTTGATTATCGCTTATGTCAATTCCAGTTCTTCTCAAGCTGACATGAAAGAGATGCTTGAGAAGCTTGTTGAGAATACAGAAGAATTGCAAGATGGTAAGAATGGTACAATGCTTGGGAAAGTTGATCCAGAGTATGTGCTTAGGGCATTTTCCAAGAAGCATAGGACTCTGCCACAGCAGTGCATGGGCAAGTCTTGCCTCTGCCTTTGTGAGGGAGGAGCATTCCATTTTCCAAAAGATGCTTGTGAAACCGGCATCTGTAAGGTTTATGAGGAGGAGGAGCCCAAATTTTTAGGCCAGGCTGCAGCGATATTGCCGCCATTCCTTTATTCTGAGACAGAAGTCTTAAACTTATATTATCAGAAATCCGGAGAGTATATAGGCATCTGTTCAGAAATGCCATGCATCCCGGAAGAGGCTTTGGATTCTGTTGAAGTCTTTGAAAAATTTGTAAAAGCATATAAGGATTGCAAGGCAAATGAGAGGGAAGATTGTATCTGTGAGAAAGTGAGCATTGAGAAGATGCCTGAAAATTATGAGATAGTCTTAGAAACAGATGGCCAAGAAACAAGCTTATCATTATATGGCAAATTGCATAGGCTTATTGATCAAGAAATAATTGAGAAAGATACGATGGGCTATTATGATGCTGCAGATGAAGAAGCAGTTGAAATCAGGACTTTTGAATTTGGTAAGGATGTTGATGATGAATATGAAGATTACATATTTCAGGACAGTGTTAAATTATTCAAGACTGAGCAAGGTTATGTGGCTTTTGTAAAAAAATTGATTTCTGGATTTTCGCTGATAGAAGCAAAGAAACCCTTTTGCCAAGAAAAGCAGGAAGCAGAGGAAGAGCCTGAATCAGATTTGCCCGAGGGATTTAAAAAGACTTAAATATTTACAAAACGTTATTTCTTTTTATGGATAAAAGAGGAGAAGCCGAGACTTTACAGCTGACCATGCTTTTTGAAATACTTATTGGCATAGCGATAGCTTCATTCTTGATATTGGCTGCGCTTAATTGGAATTCAGTATCTAACTTCAATAAGGTTTATGTCCAGGAAGACTTGAAATTGTTAAGCAATGCAGTGATGTCTGTGCCAGGAGAAATGCAGGTAAAATATCCGCTGTCATCCAACCTTAAGATAGAGATGACGCCAGATTATGTTAAGGTTTTGAGCAAGCCTGGATTCTTTTCGCTTTATGAGGACAGTTATCTACTTCTAACAGCAAGTTCCCAATCAGACCAAATAGGGATAAAGAGGCTGGAAAATGAATAGCAGGGCGGCATATAATCTCGGCAGGAAGACTATATATTTCATAATAGTAATCTTTGTTGTTAGCTTTATGTTCCTTTATCTTCGTAATGCAATAACCAGTTATAATGATGATGTTGTAAGGGATTATGGTCAAATAGAATCAGGGATTATAGTGGCTGAAGCTTTGACCTCTCCAAAATGTTTTGCATATTATGATGATAAAGCAGAAAGAGTTTATCCAGGAAAAATTGATTATGAAAAATTCAATCAAGAGAAACTTGACGGTAATTGCATGATGTATATTGAAAACAGTTTTAGGTTAAGGCTGTTGAATAAAACTCTTGAAAGAGGAGAGGAAAAAGAGTGGGAGACCATTGTTTCACCAGTCTTGGTCTTTAAGGATGGAAAGATGCATAGCGAAAAGCTATATGTTGATGTAGAGGATTATTATAGTTCAAGAGGACAAAAAGGTCCAAGAGGAGACAGATCTTATTATAAATTATACTAGAGCATGAAAAAGAAAAATAAAAAAGGGCAAACAGAAGATATATTTGCGGATTTGCTAATAGCGATAATCCTTATAGTCATTGCAGTAATAATCATTGGGGCAAAAAAAGGCGAGCACTTGACTTCTACGAATTCCATCTTAAGTTCTGAAAAGAATGAACTAAAAGAGATTGATCTTTTAACCTTGTTGAGAAGTCCTGCTTTTCAGCACAATGTTGAAGCAGAAGGATTGAGCAAGATTGAAACTTTTAATTTTGCAGAATTGTTTTCAGCGATTGCAAGTAATTATCCAAATGAAAATATGGAATATTCGTGGCTTTTCGATGATCTTATTGATGAAGGCTTGACTTGTGAAAGCGAATTAAATGAATTGATAGCCGAAACTTTAGGATATTCAAATTGGAACCTTTACCTTTACAGGAATCAAGGAAAAAAGGTCTTTGAATGCGAGAACATAGTCCAAAAAGATTATGCTATGGCGCAAGGATATTATGCTGAATTCAATACTACAATTCCTACGCAAGATAATAGGCAACTAGTTGTTCAGATGGAGGTAGTAGAATGAATAGAAGGGCCGTAGCAGTTCTTTCATTAGCTGCTATTGGATTTTTGATGGCTGTTGTGATATTTTATAGCCAAGTTGACAAACTCCCAGGCAATCAAAAATATTATCTTGGAGAGGCTGAAGTGGAGATATTCAACACTTATTTTGAAGCAGAAAAGGAATTGCTTTACATTGATATTATGGCTGGTTATGCCCTGAATGAAGTAGAGCCACTCTCTGAAAATCTTTTAAAGGAATTCAAGGCAAACTTTGCTCACCGCTTAAATGATTTTAATGAGGCTTATGGACGTAACTTAACAATGGACGATTATGAATTCACTTTAGAAGAAGACAGCATAACAGGCATATCCAAAAGAGAGTTTTACATGAATTCTGAGAATGTTGAATATAAGTTTAAACCTAATTTTAAGATATCCTTAGAATATTAGAAAAAATAAAAAAATAAAAAATAAAG
>CAZFZD010000088.1:0-3440 GCA_964522895.1 Candidatus Woesearchaeota archaeon
CAAACTGTCAAATAGAAATTCTGTGTCAAATAATCAGCAAAGTGTCAAACTTGGGTTATATAAAAAATAGAAATATTCATAATTCTTCTATAGAAGGAGGGATTTATCTTAATAAGCTAAACTTAAAAAATTTTTTGGCTATTTATGTGAATAGAAAAGCAAGAATACAAATTCAGAATAAACGGTATAATCTTGCAATGAAAGTTCTTGAAGAAGCAAATAATCTTTCTGATACCGTGCCAGAAATATATTATAATAGAGGTTATGTACAAAAACAACTTGGAAACATAGAAATTGCAAAAAAATTCTTTAAGAAGGCAATAGAATTACATCCTAATTTTTCTCAAAGTTACAATGAATTAGGAATTTGTTTTGCGAAAGAAAAATTATTTGCGAAAGCTAAAAGCTTTTTTAAAAAATCTATTTCTTTAGAAGATACAAAAGAGGCAAGGACAAATCTTTTTATTGTAAATAAATATGCTTGAAGTAGGCTTTGGTGCAATCTTATAGCTAAGCGAATAATCTTGCATCTTGTCAACATCCACAAGCTTAAGAAGATAAATGTTCTCTCAAAATTATTTAAATGGGGATGCAAACAATCACTCTAGAGATAGCGATTGATGGTTTTTCCATATCCTTATTCTAAAATCATGCCAGGATCCCCGAGCAGCACTGCCCTCTTGACAAAACTGTCTTTCTCATCAATCCCTGCTTCCTCAGCTTTCTCATGGCAATGCTTCAACCCATTGACAAACTTCTCTCCTAATGTTTTTGAACCGTCAGAAAAGAATCCTTCAACAAAAGAATATTTGTAACCATAGCCTCCGTGCCTTGTAGCTCCAATTGTCGCCAGGCTTCCGTGCTTCTCTTTGAGAAATGCATAGCCTATGCACCTGCTTTCATGGTCATTGGTGAAATCCAGAGTGTCGCAGCCGCCTGAAAGCAATACAAAAGGCTTTCCAGAAAGCTTGTCCAGCCTGTTTTCAGCAAACGGATACATTGCCATTGCCGAGGCATGACCGTAATAGATTCCTGCATCTATGCCCTTGTTAACATCTTCAAGCGTATTTTCAAAATCCACAGATAATTGTCCGGTATCTTCTGCCAAATCTGCATTATATCCCTGCTCTTCAAGAAACTTATTATGTTCTTTCCCATAAATCTCAAGCTCAGGTCCGTGCCCAAAGCTTAGCACTTTGTTTATACCTAAAGGCTCATTTTCTTTAATCTTGTTGATTATTGTCTCAAGATCCTTTTCCTCATCGCAGGGCAATCTTCCGACAGCAGTGTCTGGAACATCCTTGTCTTCTTTTATGTTGGAATAAGGAAAATCAGATGGAATATCTTCATCTTCCATTTTTATCTTGAACGTTGGTATGTCTTTTGGATTACCTATAAGCACAACATGCTTCAGCTCCGGATTGCTCATGGCATAATCCCTTAGGAAATCCCTGAGGCTTTCAGCACTCGGATAGTTCATTATGTCAGAAGTTCTCAATATATCTACGTTATGGTTTTTGCTTCTGTGCTCTGCAAGCTCACAGGATTTCTCGTAAAGCTTGTCAGCGCTTATTATCAGGTAGTCATAAGGTCCTTGCGAATATGGTGCACTGAATGTTGATTCTTTCTGTCCGCATCCTGCAATGCCTGAAACGCTTGTCACTGCAAGCATGCTCAGCATCCCTTTCAAAAAATCACGCCTTTCCATCTTAACCATTCTGTGTTTTTGGAGTTTATAAGTTTTACTATTAACAAGTAACAAATAAAAGAAAAGAGTCTCTTGGCATTGTGGCTTGGCTTATTTCTAGTTACGATAAATTATATAGGTGCCTTGTTTTTTTCTTTTACTTTTTTTAGCTTGAAATGTTTGGCGAGACTTTTCATAACTTTCTGAAAGCTCACTTTCTTTTGCAGGAGAGGCAGCATATCTTCATCCCAGCGGTTCTTCAGTTTTTTTGCTTTATTGAACATTTTTAACAGATTAAAATCATAATTGGAAGCATGACATTTCTTTTCAATCAGAGGGATATTCATTGGCAGTTTTTTGGAAAGTAGGGTGTAAATGTCAAAGTGGTCTCTTGGTTTGTTTCTTCCTATAGTAGCAGCCATTTTCTCAGCAATCATCTCTTCTTTGTTCAGAGTCTGGACTGAGAATGGGGGGATATATCCTTTGTAAAAATGTATAACCTTGTGATGTTCTGGCTTGAGCATAAGCTTAGCCCTTTCATTCAGGTCAATGAAGATTGTTCCTTCATCATGAAAAAGCTTGTAGTGGACTATAAGCCTCACGAATTTCTCTACTCTCTTGTCATGAGTTATTTTGTCAAAAATTGTGTCTTTCAGCTTTTCCTTTATTTTTCTCTCTACTGTTGAAAGATTTCCTGTAAGAGTAAAGTCAAGATCTTCTGAAAGCCTAGCATGATTGAGAAATATCTTGTTGAGAGCAGTGCCTCCTTTAAAGTAAATGCCTTCCACATCCTTAAGAAGATATAAGAGATTAGTGAGCAGATAGTCTTTTTCAATAATTTGGATGTTAAAGCCTTTTGTCTCTGCGATTATCTTCAGTTCTTCAAGTGTTATCAAATCCATTTCTTAGCCTCCTCTTTAGTAGCTATGATGAAAGGATGCCCATGTACTTTTTTAATAACACTTCTAGGCAGGTTCTTCTTCCTTCTTTTCTTGAAGTTAAGCCGGGCATGGAAAATCTCGACAATACCTTGTTTTTTCGTGTTATATACTTCAAACTCAAAAGGCATCTGATCTATTAGCTTCCAGTAATTAGCTGCTGCCTTGCCAACAATACAATAATCTTTTCCATTCATCATCTCATCTATTAGGATGAAAGGATGTTCTGACCATTTGCTTCCTACTGCTTTTATGGGTATTAGGAAATACTTTGTTTTGTTCAGTTTGATAATCCTTCCTTTCTTTTTGAGTCTGTGGAGGTAGACGTTCATCTCATTATTGTTGTTGAAATTGTCTCTGATATCTTCCCGAGTGAAGAAATATTTCTGCTTCAGCTCAAGTTTTGATATGAATGCAAGTTCCTTCTCGCTTAGGCTCTTTTTCATGTTCTCCAATATTAACAGATTGTTAATAATGTATAACCAATAAATATTTAAAGCTTTCGGCTGAATTTATCAATAGTCGTCAATCGGGCTTTCTGAAAAAACCAAATTTTAAGAATTATACTCCTTGATTAAAAAAATATTGGGAGTCTAGACAAAAAAACATTACGATAAATTATATAAATAAGCAATCATTAAGAATACTTGTTAAAAAGGAGGTACTTTATGTTAAAAAAATCAAGCAAAAGATTATACTTGTTTTTCACATTTTTAATTTTGATTATAGCTGCTTTGGGCATGGCAATCGCTACTGGCTGGGATTCTTCAAAAGCTTCCCATAGTACGCTTTATGCAGATACGATACGGGCAAAA
>CAZFZD010000089.1:0-3395 GCA_964522895.1 Candidatus Woesearchaeota archaeon
CTTCCAAGACTCCCTGCTCTACAGACAAGACTCCCAAGACAGTGTCAAATTTCAGCATCTGTGCCTTGACAAAAGCCGCATCAGACTGAGTAAGCTCAAGCTTGTTTATTTGCCTAATCATCTCAAATATTACGGCAAGCGCTTGTGAAATGTTAAGATCATCATCCATGGCATCAATGAATTCCTGGCCTGCATTGTCAACTATGCCTCTCACTTTCTCATCAAGCTCTCCTTCCTTTTTTACATGGCTTAAGTTAAGCACAAAATCATTGAGCCTCGTTACAGCATTTTTTGCTGCTTCGAGCGCTTCAAAAGTAAAATTCAATTGTTGCCTGTAATGCGTGCTCAAGAGAAGATACCTTATTGCATCCGGGCTTATGCCTTTCTCCAAAAGATCCCTCAAGGTGTAAAAATTTCCTAATGACTTTGACATCTTCTTGTTCTCAACAAGCAAATGCTCGCAATGCATCCAGTAATTGACAAACTTCTTGCCTGTAGCAGCTTCAGCCTGCGCAATCTCATTCTCATGATGCGGGAAAAGATTATCTACGCCTCCGGTATGAATATCAAATGTATCTCCTAAGTATTTCATCGACATCGCGCTGCACTCTATGTGCCAGCCAGGCCTTCCCTTGCCCAGCTCTGTCTCCCAGAACACAGGGCCGTCATCCTCATCCCATGCTTTCCACAATGCAAAGTCTGAAACATTCTGCTTGTCATACTCGTCCTGCTTGACTCTTGCACCTGACTTGAGCTCTTCAACCTTTATGTGTGCTAAGCAGCCATAAGCAGGGAATGATGAAACTTTAAAATAGATGGAACCGTCCCCACTTTGATAAGCGAAACCTTTCTCTAGCAAAGACTTTACCAGTGTTACCATCTCTTCCACATGGTCCGTTGCTTTTGGATAATATTCAGCCTTCTCAATGTTAAGCTTCTTAAGATCCTCAAAAAAAGCTTTGCTATAGAACTCAGTAAACTCTTTCAGGCTCTTGCCCTGCTTTTGCGAATCCCTTATGGTCTTGTCATCAACATCAGTTATGTTCATAACCTGCGTAACTTCAAAACCCTTGTATTTAAGATAACGCCTCAACAAGTCTTCAAAGATATATGCTCTGAAATTACCTATATGGGCATAATCATACACGGTTGGACCGCAAGTGTACATGCCAACCTTGTTCTTTTCAATAGGCTTGAACGTTTCTTTCTGCCTTGTAAAGCTGTTGAATATTTTAAGCATGCATTTTTTAATGGATTGACTTTTTTAAGGTTTTTGGCAGATTTCTTAAAAAGATTAATAAATCCAAACAAATAATACGCTTTTATGAGACTGAAAAAGAAGATTCAAAGGCTTTTCTATACTACTGCTTTTGCAGGCATGGCATTATTAGGGGCCAATGGGGATTATGCTCAAAGCCCAAGAAATATCTTAAAGAACCCTATTAGCAGAGTTGAGCTTGATGGCCGGAAATTTGATTTAGAAAATGCAAAGATAACACATTATGCAGATTACGGCTCTAAAGAGATTGTGGTTTTCATCAACAACAAGCATATAGATTCAGGTAGGACTAAGAAGCACATTGAAGAGATAAGGCCTGTACAAGAAGAAATCTATCTTACATTAGAAGAGCTTGCATCAGAGAACGGACTTGAATTCTTAGGTATGGAAGGATATGCAAATGAATTTGCCAGGAAAAATTTTGATGACTTTGGAAAGATGAAAGGCCTATTTGAAATAATTCTTAATGCTGACAAAAAAACAAAAAAGAAATTGATGGAACTGGTCTGTTTTGAAAAGGGCTATTGCGGTGGCGACATGGCTTTTGAATTGATGAATCCTGAAAAGGTTTACACTATAGGCATAGATTATGCTCCTGAAAGATTAGACAAGATTATAGCTTTAGCAAATAAATTTGCTTTAAAGCAGAAAGATGTTCAAGTAATAAAGAAACAATGGCCTGCTACAAAAGGGAATAAAAATTTAGAGAAAAAATTAATTAGCAGAGTGCAGGATTTCATCAAGATTGAAAAGCGGTTCTTAAAAGAAGTAGTGGAAGAAAGGAGCAAGGCTTTCGTAGATAACCTTTGGATAAGCTATGTTGCTTGGAAGGAAAACAACGGTAAAAGGGCAGATCTGCTTGGCCTTGTAGGTGGCTCACTGCATTACCAGCATACTCCTGGAGTTGCTGAACGTCTTGACGAACTAAAAATAAGCTACATAATACTTGTGCCTAACAGCTTAAGCATGGATTAGACTGGAGAATTCATGCCATTGGTTTTCTTAAAAACATCATACAAAGTCCATGCCATCTCTGCAGAGAATCCTTCAGCTTTCTTTTTCTCTTTTTCCTGCTTTTTTGATTCCTTGATTTCCTTAAAGCCGAACATGCTCTTGCCTTTCTTTTCAGGCTTTAAAAGCCCAAACATCTCTCCAAAACCGCTGAACAATGCTGTAAACGGATTGCTTAATTCTTTCTTGACAGGCTTTGAAGACTTTTCATCCTCATCAAACTGTTCGCCTGCCTCTCTAAGATATTTCTGCAGGTCTTCTTTTATGGATTCCATTGTTGCATCAATCGAAGCAATAAGCTCTATGTCCTCAGAGTTCTGCTCATCCTTGTAAGCCTTGATTTGCGCATCAGTTACGACAAAAGGTTCTATCTGCACTTCAGTCCTCCCTACATGTATTGGCTGCCTCTGCTGTTGCTGCGTGAAAATCAATTCAGGCTTTGTCACATGCTTAATCTTTACAAGAAGGCAGGGATAATAATGCTTGTAGCCAGAAGTCTTGCAGGCCATAACCTCTAAGTTTATCTTGCTTGTCTCAAACGCATTCACTAAATCAATATCATTCTCTGATTCGCCCATCTTGAGGTTGTTAATGTTTTTTAAGTAAGGCCTGAGCCAGTTCATGTAGATCTTTGTAGAATTATAATGCTGCCTTAAATATTTCAGCTTGAATTTTCTTGAATGTGTAAGCTCTTTGTAGGTTTTTTCTTTCCAGTTATAATATGAATAAAGTTTCTTTGCGAGAGTATCTGCAACTTTCTTGTTCACACCTTCTTTTCTTGCGGACTTTATTGCAGCATCCACTCCTTTCAAGCCATTCTTGGGGTTTATGCTGAAGAATAAATCAGGCAAAGTCATGAAACCTACTTTTGTTGCCAGACCATAGACAGAGTTCGGATTCTGCATGCCCTGTTCTACCATCTCTACCCATATCGACTTTAAAGCAACTTCAGCACTCTCATCGCCTTTCCTGCTCTGTTCATAATATTCTAAACGCTCATCAGTTATCCTAAGCTCTCTTATTATCGGAAATATTGTTTTTACCATCTGGCCTATTAGCCCCATATATTGCTGCGCCTGCTGCTGCAATGCGGATAATTTAGTTC
>CAZFZD010000090.1:0-3201 GCA_964522895.1 Candidatus Woesearchaeota archaeon
AGGGGGAAGGACGGTTTCGGGATAAGCAGTGAAAATGATTCCAGCCATTTGAGCACAAGAATAAAGTCTTCCAAAAATGTCATCGGGCACAGGCTTCATTCTGTTGTGGAAAACATCAAACAGCCATTTATTGAAAAAGACAAGAAATTCATAGCAAATTGTGAGATATATAACTGGAAAGAGCTTGCCAAGAAGCATAGGATAAAGGCAAGGAATGATGCAGAACTTCTGTTCAAACTGCTGCTTGAAAATCTTGATGATATTAAAGAAATACTAAAAGAGATAGATGGAGTTTATGCTTTTGCATTATGGGACAATGACAAAGTAATATTTGCAAGAGATCTTATTGGCATAAAGCCATTATGGTACAGCCATTCAAGAGGATTCTGCTTTGCTTCAGAAAAAAAGGCGCTTACATCTTCAGGTTTTCTTAATGTAACTGAATTGAATCCGAGGCAAATAATGTATTATGATATCTTCAATGACAAGCTATGGTTTGAGAAGCGAGATTTTTTTGAGATAAAGCCGATTCTTAAAGATTCATTAGACAACATAAAGAAAAAAGTGGATAAGTTGCTGGAAAAGGCAATACTAAAAAGAGTACCTGAACAAAAGATGGGTCTCTTGTTTTCAGGAGGGCTGGATTCTGTGATGATAGCATTAATGCTGAAAAAGAAAGGCGTAGATTTTACATGTTATACTGCAGCTGTGGACGAAAATGCGGAAGACATGGTATATGCGAAAAAAGCTGCAGAAGTTTTGGGGCTAAAGCTTAAGACAAGGATATTGAGCCTTGAGCAGGCAGAAGCATATCTGAAAGAGATTGTGCCGCTTATAGAGACTTCAAACGTGACAAAGGTGGGCGTTGCGCTCACTTTTTATGTTGCTTGCGAAATGGCAAAGAAAGATAAGGCCAAAGTCATATTTTCTGGATTAGGAAGTGAAGAGATTTTTGCTGGATATGAAAGACACCGAAAATCTACTGATGTGAATCAAGAATGTATTTCCGGATTAAGGTTCCTTTATGAAAGAGACACTTACAGGGACGACATAATAACAATGAACAATAACCTGGAATTAAGAGTCCCTTTCCTTGACAAGGAACTTGTGGATTATGCGCTTAAGATTCCATCCAAATACAAAATAAGAAGAAGCGTGGAAAAATGGATCTTAAGGCAAGTGGCATTGAATCATGGATTAGAAAAAGAGTTTGCAAAAAGGAAAAAGAAAGCAGCCCAATACGGAAGCAAGTTCGACAAGGCCATCTCTAAGATTGCAAAAAGAAACGGATATAAGTATAAATCAGATTACCTTCGGAGCATTTATCCTGGACATAACTTGCGCTTGGGAGCATTGTTCAGTTCGGGAAAGGACAGCTCTTATGCAATCCATATAATGAAACAGAGAAATTATCTTGTAAACTGCCTTATAACATTAGAAAGCGAGAATCAGGATTCTTACATGTATCATACCCCTAATATAGGCCTGACAAAAGCGCAATCAAAGGCAGCTAACATTCCAATTATCAGCCAAACGACTTTAGGAGAAAAGGAAGTTGAGCTTGAAGACTTAAGAAAAGCATTGGAAAAAGCGAAGCGGAAATATAAGATTGACGGCGTGATTACAGGCGCATTATTCTCAAATTATCAAAGGGAAAGGATAGAAAAGGTCTGTGATGAACAAGGTCTTAAAGTATTTGCCCCTTTATGGCACAAGAACCAAGAGAGTGCAATGAGAGAGATGCTTCAAGAAGGGTTCAGGTTCATCTTCAGCAGCATTGCGGCTGATGGACTGGACAAAAGCTGGCTTGGAAGACTAATCACAAAAGAAGATGTTGATAAGTTAGTCGAATTAGACAAAAAGATGGGCCTTAATGTTGCCGGGGAAGGCGGAGAATTTGAGACACTGGTCTTGGATGCTCCTTTCTTCAAATATCGGCTTATAATAAAAAATTCAAAAATTGATATGTTCTCTGAAAATTGCGGCAGATTTATAATTAATAAAGTGAAATTAGAAAAGAAGAATTCTTAATCTTTGGCTAATTCCTCAGCAAGACCTAAATAATTTAGGGGTGTTATTGCTCTAAGTTCTGCCTTTATAGTTTGACTTATATTCATTTGGTTAATGAAAAGTTCAAAGGTGTCCATTGTAACTTTTTTACCTTGGGTTAATCCTTTTAATTTTTCATAAGGCATTTTAATCCCCTCTCTTCTTAATACTGTCTGTATTGCCTCAGAAATAACCTCTGGATGATTCTCTAAATCCTCTTTGACTTTTCGTTCATTCACGCTCAGGGTTTTTAATCCTCTCAATGTAGATTTATAAGATAACAAACTATGGCCAAATGCTACTCCATATGTTCTTGCAACCGTAGAATCTGACAAATCCCTCTGTAATCTTGAAACCGGCAATTTCCTTGCATAAAATTCAAACAAAGCATTTGCTATGCCTAAATTTCCTTCCGCATTTTCAAAATTGATGGGATTTACCTTATGAGGCATGGTTGAAGAGCCTACTTCTCCTTCAGCAGGTTTTTTTACTATCCAGCCATCGCTTATGTATCTCCAAATGTCTTGTGTGAAATCAACTAGAATATTGTTGAAGCGTTTAATGCTGTCAAATAACTCAATATAACTGTCCCTAGATTCTATTTGAGTTGTATGAAAATTAGGAGACAATCTAATTTGTCTATTATTGTTTAGCATTTTAACGAATTCTTCGGTAAATCCCTTCCAAGAAACTTCCGGGAATGCCACATTCAATGCATTATAATTCCCTGTTGCACCGTTCAACTTTACTAATAATTCCTGATCAGAAATGTTGTGCAGTTGTCTTTTCAATCTTTCATGAAATACCTTGAATTCTTTGCCCATGGTTGTCGGTGATGCGGGCTGGCCATGTGTTCTTGCCAGAATTGGAACATCACTATAATTAGATCCAAATTCTGCAAACCTCTCAGTTAATTCTTGCATTTTAGGATACATAACCTCTCCTACTGCATCACTTAATATCAATCCATAAGCAACATTGTTTATATCTTCTGAAGTCAATCCAAAATGGACCCATTCGATACAGTCTTCTAAAGAAGAGTTTCTTAATTTTTCTTTCATAAAATATTCGACTGCCTTAATATCATGCCTTGTTTTTTCCCGCCATTTATCCTTTTAATGCCGTGATCTTCAACTTCGATTGATTTTAAAA
>CAZFZD010000091.1:0-3147 GCA_964522895.1 Candidatus Woesearchaeota archaeon
GTAGAGCTTTTTCATCTTCTTCCTTTTAAAGATTAACATCAACAAGCTCCAATCCCTCTTGATACTTGACTTTGTATTCTTCAAAGTTCATTTTTCCTCCTTCTAAAATTTCTTGTCTATTTCAGATTGTAAAAAATCACGAAGTAGCTTATCTCTAGCTTTACGAATTGTTCTTCTTGATGGTCGTACTTTTGTAGTGCTACTACCTTTTACTGTGAATGCAGCATAAGGATAGTTACTAATCCAAAATTGGACTCCACCAATAGTTGCATAAAATTTAGTAATATCCTCAAAATTATAATAGTTCATAAGATGATTGAGCGTATCATCTATAATTTTAGAGTAGGAATAATTCATCAACCAATAATTAGGATGGGTTAAAGTAAATACTAAATCTTTAATTTTTTCAGTTATCCAATTCATTTTTCCTCCTTTTTATTTAATTTCAAAGATATGAAATACTAAGTACCCGTCATGTAATTGAATAGTTCCAACATATTCCATAAGTCCAAGATCGTCAGCATAATCAGGAAGTTCATGCCCAGTAGGTTGAGCAATAAATTTTCTGGTTTCTTTTGGATTATTTGTTTCAACTAACATCCAAATAGTTGCTTCGTTGTGCTGTACTTGAACATCTAAAATTTGAGCATCTTTCGGGACATCAAATTCAGCATAAGTAGTGAAGTTGTATTTCCAGATAGTTTTCATTTTAGATACTCCCCATCAAAACCAAACCACTCCTTACAGAATTGGTACTACAGATTTCACACCATCCTGCATCTTGATCTGGTTCATATTCATAAGTAGCTCCACACTGAGTACAAATTCCAGGAACTACCGCATCCATTCCATATTCCTCAAGAAAATCCATTACATCATCAAATCCATACTCTTCTGCAAGATTATCAATTCCGTACATTTTCAGTCTCCTTTACTTTATACAAGAGTTCAAGTAGTTCCACCAACCTATAATCTCCAACAGATACTCTTCCCCCATGCTGGTGAAGATCACGAATATAATTTATGAGATATTCTATATTCATATTAACCTCCTAATCACTATTTACTAGGGGATACAATTAAGTATCCCCCTCTGCTCAGGTACTACTCAGGAGTGACGGTAAAAGATTCAATCGGTTTTCCACTCTTGTCACGGGAGAAGGATTGAGGAATGTAGACAGCAGCAAAATCCTCTTTACCTTTCTCGCTATGCTCATAACGATCCCCGCCTTTATTCTTGGCAGGTCGAGCCAGTTTGACAGTGAAGCTACCATTCTTCTTAGCCATTAGTTCTCACCTCCTTTCAATTAAACTAAGGGAAATTGTATACCCTAGTAAATAGTGATTAGTCTTCCAATTTATGAATATATTTTATCTCCTGCCCAAGTATATAATAACTTGTCCACTTATAATGCTTGTGAAAGGCTTTCCAGTTTTTCAGAATGTCAATAGCTTTAGCGATCTCCTTTGCATCTTCTAAAGAAAGTTTTTCAATCTCCTCTTCCCACTCCATCATAGATAGGCTCATTTAATCCTCCTAATAATCTACTGGTTTAAATTCTCCAACTTCTAATGTCTTTCTTGCCATTTCAATTGCTCTTTCCTTGTTCTTACCACAGAAGAAGCAAGGACAAAGTACGTCAATAAATATCTCACCTGGATAAAAATGATCAAAATCATATATACGTAGATTAGGAAAGAGCATACCACAAGTACCAAAACATTGATCATCATCGTCATAATGATCTTCCTCAAAAGGACATTCTGCATGAAGATCTGAAGTACCATCTATAATTCTGACAAGTCCTTCCCTGTCATGCTCTGTTAGTTTCATACTTATCCTCCCATCGCTTCCTCAATTTGTTTGAATTTCTTCTTTCTCAACTCATCTCCATGCTTCTTATGGATACGGCAACATCTAACAGGCACTCTAATATATGGTCTACCTGATCGTTGCTGAATAACCTTGGAAGTTACCTTGGCAGATAGTTTACCTACATCAATAACTGTGGCTACCAAGAACCTTCCTTTCTCAAACTTAGCCATTGGAGTAAGCAAGCAATCAACTCTATCCCCTCTCATTAAATGTGTCATGGTAGCCTCCTTTAAGTTTGTTTGTTTCTAATCAGGATAGTCCAATGAATATCAAACTGTCCTACACTATTGATAATAAACAAGTAATCAAATTTATCTGTAAACCATTTCTCTCCTACCTTATCATAAATTGATTGTAGTGCTTTCTCTGGCTTATCATTCTGACCGGGATAGAATCCAGTTTCATATATCTCACACTCATCCTCAATGCAATGAAATCCAGCTTTCTCAATTGCTTCTCTCCAATCAGAAGTAAGAGCCTTAAGATGTGTGTTGACATATTCTTCAATCACATCTTCAATATGTTCTTTTGCACACTCATTACAAACTAATTCACAATCATTGAATATAATATAGTAAGGTTCCCAACCATAACTATCAGGTGAAGTTCTTACCAACTTTCCACAATCATAACAAGAATCCCATTCATCTGACCAATCTAATTCAAATCCAAGTTTCGTAAGCAAAGGTGCAAGTCTGGAAGTTCTTTTTCTTTCTTCATAGTATGAAGAATGTTTCATATCGTAAGAATCTGGATGATTACTCGGAGAATTCCAATTAGCAAGAGCAGTAGGAACATCATCATATCCAGGTTCCACTACTCCATCATAAAAGTCAATGAATAGATTGTGTTTATCTATGTATTCTAAAATCCTGTAAAATAAATTCTGCTGTTTAGGTGTCCACTTGTCCATAATCTACTCCTATTCCTCTAATAGAAGATTCTGGAATTGTTATATAAATAGGATTGTGTTCATTTACTAACTGGTTTAATAAGTCTTGAAACAAACGATTTGCCTCTCTTTCAGTCAGTTCAAAAGTTATGTTTCTCATCTATCTTCTCCTTAGGAACCAACCAACTAAGGTTATTTTTAGTTACTACTATTACATTGTCTGAATTCCCTTTTTTTATGAAAATATAAGATTCATTTGCAAACTTTATTCCTTCGTCTTTAAGACTTGAAATTCTTCCTTCTGCTCTTAGTTTAGCTATCTCTCTATTTGTTTCTTCATTCCATCTTTCAGGAATGTAGAAAAATGTTCCATACTTTT
>CAZFZD010000092.1:0-3125 GCA_964522895.1 Candidatus Woesearchaeota archaeon
GTTGCTCTCATCCCCCAGCCAAGTCAAGAGGACTTCCCGCAACTAAGTTAAAGAAATAGATTGCTTTATTCAGCAGAGAAATTTTACAAGTGAACGCATTATTTTTTCAACTTTAATGGAAAATCAAAGGTTTTTTCTCAATAATTATTATAAACAATCAATATTCACTATCAATCCAAAAGAAACATTTATATAAGAGTAAGACCTATCTTACTTTTGTGAAAATATGGATGTTGCACTTGCTAAAATGAGCTCAAAAGGACAAATAGTAATTCCAAGTAACCTAAGACATAATCTAGATAATGGTGAAGAGTTTTTGATAATAAAAGAAAAAGATACAATTATTATTAAAAAAGTGAAATCCTTAACCAATAAATTCAGAGAAGATTTGGATTTTGCTAAAAAAATAGATGCTGCATGGGAATCTTATGATAAAGGGGAATTCAAAACAACCAAAGCAGATAAATTCTTAAAAGAGCTTGAAAAATGCTAAATATTGATTATAAAGATACATTCCTAAAAAAGATTTCTAGAATCAAGGATAAGAATATTAAAGAAAAAGTTAAGAAACAGATTAAAAAGATTATAGAAAATCCAAAGATGGGTAAACCGATGCGATTTTCAAGAAAAGGCACACGAGAACTTTACATAAAACCTTTCAGATTGGGTTATGCCTATCTTGAAAAAGAAAATAAATTAATATTTTTAGATATTTACCATAAAAAATTTCAGTAAGAATCAACCACTTGCCACTTGACAACCGGGCGCGTTTTGTTTAAATACCAATTCAGCTTATCCTTAGTTAAAGAGTGGAGGTGATAATTAAGGAGCATTCGGGGGAAAACATACTAAGCAATGGAGGGCTTTACTCTAGCCCTTCACCATTTATTTTTTGGTGAGATTATGATAAGGAGCAGTTTCATATTTCTGGACAAGATAGGTCAAAAGAAAGAGCACAATATTTGGGACCAAGGCGTTGATACTTGGGAAGATTTTCTTAAATGCAAGATTAACGGCATTTCCAAGCGTATGAAAGAAAAGCATGACCAGCTGATAAGGCTGGCAAAGATTAATCTTGACTATGAGAATCCTGTATTTTTCCAAGAACATATGAAACCAGGAGAAATGTGGAGGCTCTATCACGAGTTCAAAGAGAAGACAGCATATCTCGATATCGAGACTTCAGGAAGATATGTGACATGCATAGGATTGTATAATGGCTATGATGTGAAACATTTTGTAAAGGGGTTCAACCTTAATAAAAGGAACTTTCTTTCAGAACTTTACAAATACAAGACAATAGTTACTTTCAACGGCAGTTCTTTTGATATCCCCATGCTCAACAAGCTGTTCAGGCACGATATCAGGCTTTCACATATAGATTTAAGGCATGTTTGCAGTAAGATTGGGCTGCATGGCGGATTGAAAAAGATTGAAAGGAAATTAAATATCCAAAGAGACAAGGAAGTGCAAAGCATGTTAGGGAACGAAGCAGTCTATTGCTGGGAAATGTGGCAGCATACGCGAAAAAGGAAATATCTTGATCTTTTGATAAAGTATAATACTGAAGATATTGTAAATCTTGAGCCCTTAGCTGAACATGCAGTAAACAAGCTTTGGCTTTCAAAGAAATGCTTATGATTCGTCTTTCTTCTTTTCAACAGGTCTCGTGAACTGCGAGACATTATTCGGACCTGTTCCCCGGATGAAAGGCAGGCTGTCCATTATTGTCTTTGAAAATCTTGTAAATGCACTAAGCTCATTAGTAAGCCTGGGCAATTTTGCCTTATTCTCATAGGTCTCATGCAACAAGGATATCTCTTTTGTTATCTCGTCAATGTTCCTGTGGCTGGCAGCAATCTCTTCCTGCAATGCTATAAGTTCTGCCTTCTTTTCCAGTATTTCGCTATTGTAACCTGAAATCTTTTCTTTCAAGGGTTTAGCTTCAATCTCAGCAAGATAGTGCTGGTAACTTGCATAAAGCTCCTTGCTCATCTTTGCAACATTACGCTTTTCCTGTGCAGGCAAACCAGTAGGCACAAAGGCAAAGGTTGCTGCCTCTCCCAACATAGCCAAGGGAGTCAGAATCTCTGCAATTGGTGAAGGCAATTGTAAAAATAAAGCAGGTGCTGCAATTACTGAAGAAGTAAAGGCCAATTTTCTTAAGCTCCAATCCCATACCAAATAATTCCAGATGCCATTAAGTGTATCTTTCTGCAATTCTTTTATTGTGCCATTAAACTGATGATATACTACATCTTTTATAGAAGGCTCATCAAGCTTGGTTGGCAGTTCGAAATTGCTTCCTATACCTATGTCATGCTTCTTGAAAGCTTCAATGAACTCCTTAGGATTATTTACAGGATATTTGGTTACAGTGAATTGGTTGCCAAGCCTCAGATAAGTGTGGGCATCAGTTCCTGCGCAGATTGTCTTTTTGTGATTTTCAGCAAGCTCGATAGCTATAAGGTTCTCCAACTGCAAATCCCCATTGATTTCTATTATCGGAAATGCTTCAGTAAGATCATATAACTGTTTTCCATCCAATGGTTTTTCAGGATTGCCCTGCCATACTGGATGGTTGAAAGCATAAGGAATCTCAAGTTTCTCACAGAGTTCTATGAATTTTTGATAGCCTTTCCTAGCTTCTGGTAACAAATAACTTTCGTGCAAGTCAAGCACTTCGTGATCCATCAAGGGGTTTGAAGAATTATTCGCATAGTCAAGGCCCCAACAGCCTATATGTATGAACTGGTCGCTATTATTGAAAGGTTCCAAAGGCACTGTATACTCACAGTTTATGAAACTATTTTTTGGAAATTTCTTTCTTAGATCCAATGCCCCTTTTACAACATCGTGGTCAGAAACTGTATAGAAATCCATACCTTTCTTTTTCAATGTCTTGTAAAGCCTCTTTACTGAAGTATAACTCTCCTTTACTCCAATTAACTTGGTTATTCCTGTCTGGATGCTCTCATTTGAATACTTGCAATGGCAATGGCCATCAACTTTTGCGCCTCTTGATTCAGTATGCTTGAACTTTCCGTCTTCTATCACATACATCTCTTCTTTCATTTTAGCACTATCCCTGATTCCCTGTTCTTCAGCATATTATAGCCGACATT
>CAZFZD010000093.1:0-3110 GCA_964522895.1 Candidatus Woesearchaeota archaeon
GTTGCTCTCATCCCCCAGCCAAGTCAAGAGGACTTCCCGCAACTAAGTTAAAGAATTTTTAAGGCACCAATCTATTTGTTTCATGAAGGAATCTCCTAGATATAAAATCTTCAGATCCCTTTAGAAGAATATGCTGTTTAAAAACTTCATTGAGTAGAAAGTTTGTTTTTTTCAAAGATTCTGTAAATATTTCAAAAGAATAATTTTGGACATTAATTTCCAAACCATATAAATCAGAGACTTCCTCAATCAATCTTTTATCATATTTGCCAATAATAAATAAATCTAAATCCGATTCTTTTTTTGCCAAACCCTTTGCATAACTGCCAAATAAAATGACAATCCCTTCACAGCTGTTCAATATTTTACTTGCAATCTCTTTAATTAAAGAATTTTTTTTATAAAATTCAAGGGTCCTAAAATGTTCTAGCATTGATAAAAATTGAATTAATAATATAATATTATCAAAATTAAGAAAATAACATTTATTTTTGCCTTCTGTCTTGCTTTTCAAAAGATTAAGGTCTTCCAATTCATTCAATATATTAGAAACAGATTTTTGATTTAGGTTTTTTTTCTTAGCTATAATGCTGCCTATTAATTTTTTATCATAATTTTCTAAAAACTCTTCTAAAATTTTTAATCTTTTAATATCTAATAACATATTACACATATTAGTAATTAATTACTTATAAATCCTTTGTTTTGAATCCATTAGGAAAAAGAGCCCAAAGTCTGTTGCTTATGTCCTTTTAGAACATCTTCAAAACTAGTATCAAAAAAATGCAAGATTGAATCTGCAATTGGCTTCATCTGCTTGTTGATATAATGCTCATAATCGATGCTGTGCTTCAATTTTTGTACCGGCTCAGGCCCCTCGTCTGTCATGATATACCTTATCTGCTTGCTCTTCAGGTTACCAAGCTTCTTGGCTGCCTTAACATGAGGAGGATTAACGCTGTATTCGGAAATAGGCTTTCTCAAGGTCTTTGAATAAACCAAATCATCATCAAGCTTACCCTGCTTGAGCTTTTTGACAAGATTGACAATATACTTTTCAACATTTTCCTCATTGAACATCTTTTCCAGAAGTTTATACTGGAACTTCTTTGCCAGTTCTGTCCAATCGCCTCTGACAAATTCCAAACCGACAATATCTATCTTGTCCTTTTTCAAAAGCCCGGCATACCTTTTCTTTGCACCGCCCTTTGTCTTCCTTAGCTTGGGCATGAAAAATTTCCTATAGCATTTCTCATATTCTATCTCTAGAAAGGATTCCCTCTTGAAATTTTTGTTTATGTGGTTTTTGTAATAGCTGTTGATATGCTTTTCCAATTGCTTGCCAATCTTTTCAGCTTCCTTCAAGCTTTTCTTTTTCTTGATGTTCACAAAACAGGAATCAGTATCCTCGTAAAGCACGGAATATCCTTCTTTTTCAATAACTTTTTTTGTCAGCTTTATTATGTGCTGTCCAAAATGCGTTATAGCATTCGCAATCTTCATGTTGAAGAAACGGCAGTTTGGGCTTGCTAAAACACCAAAAAAGGAATTCATCAAGATTTTTATGGCATACCTTGCAAGCTCGTTCTTTTGTTTGGCTGCCTTTTCCCTCTCTTTCCAAAGCTCTGATATTATTGAAGGCAATATCCCGTCATCATTCCTGAAACATGCGCCATTTGGCGCTTTTATCAGCCTCTTGCCGCGGCAGCTCTTCACAAATGATGCAGGATCTATATTGAATGTCTTTATTATACTGGGATAAAGCGACTTGAAATCAAGCACCAAAATGTTCTCATATAATCCTGGCTTGGGCTCCATGACAAAACCGCCTTTTATTCCTTTCTTCTTTTCATTATGCCTGAGGGTAGGACAAACTAATCCTCTTTTCCTTGCCTTAGGCAAATAAAGCATATCTAATGATGCTATTGAAGAAGAAAATCTGTCTAGATTCATGCCTGTAATGAAACTTTTCTGCACAGCCAAATCTAAAGCGCCAGACTTGTCCAAAATCTGCAATGGCAATTCAGCATCAAGCACATTGTATTTCACAAGCCTTGAAGGATTCTCCTTGTAAAGCTTGTCAAGCTCCTCATACTTGTCAACATCCTTGAACTTCAGCAGTTTTCCCTTGCCCAATACTTCTTTCGCAACAGTCTCAAGCTTGTAATCATCTGACTTTATGAAAGAGCTCTTTATCATGTTCAAAGCATCAACAACTACCCTGCCAGTGATGTTGGCAGTAGAAGTCCTAAAAAAATCTTTGGTTATCCTAAGCTTGATCTTGCTGCCGTCCCTGCCGAGCATAAGGTCAGAATCATATTCTCTGGCCCTCTCCTGCAGATGGTTAAAATCAAAATCTATCAGGTTCCAGCCAGTAACAACATCAGGATCAATCTTTCTGAACTCTTCAACAAACTTCTCTATGACTTCCTGCTCGTCCTTGCAATTGACAGCATCCTTGACTTTCTTATTATTTACAAAACTCTTTTTTATCTTCCCAGAAACGATTGAAATTACATAAACCTCACCTGTTTTGCCATTAGTTTCAATATCCAATGACAAGACTTTCAGTTTGGGTTTCCAATCAGATGGCTTTATCTCCGCATCCTTATATACTCTAACATCTTCCTGATACTCATAATCACCAGTGATTTCGACAGAACTTCTCAATTCCTTGTCTATTATGAACCTGCGTGCATATTGCACATCAGCTTCAAAGGTGTCAATCTCAGCATCATGAAACTCTTCTCTTAAATGCACAACATCAGCAGGCACATCTGCAAGAATCTTGACCACTTTCTTGCCATCAAAAGTCTTAAGCTTGGTTTCTTCATAATCAAACTTTTCAACTTTTTTGGCTTTCTTGAGTTTACTGGATTCAATGAAAAAATAAGGCCTGAAATGCTTTACAAAAACAAAAGGATCCTCATTCTCAAGTTTCCCATACAGGAATACAAACGGCCTGTCATTTAATATCCTGTAAGTCGAATCAATTATGAACCCTTTCATCAATCATATTTAAATGAAAGCCATAATAAAAAGGTTTTGGAGAAAGAGTGACTGTCAAGTCTCATCTTGATTTTTAGAGAATTTTAGCCGTTTTTCGGCTA
>CAZFZD010000094.1:0-3098 GCA_964522895.1 Candidatus Woesearchaeota archaeon
AAAAACAATACCTTTAGATTCTAAGACTTCATTTGCTTTCTTTCCTATGCCTTTTGCCATAAGAAGTACAGGAAGCTTTTCATGAACTCCCAGGGAATGGGCTATGTGCACATCATCCTCAGAGATGTTCTTTTTCTTTTTTGATATTACAAGATACTTCAACTTACCTATAGGAGATTCAAAGTTTATGACAAAACTGCATTCAGTCTTTTTTGTGCAGTTCTCTTCCAGTATCTCAACTTCCATCTTGTTAAGAATTTCAAGTGTTTTGTCTCTCAACGGGCTTTCAACTGTCTTTTTCTTTTTTACAGGCTTCTCTTCGCTAGATTCTTTTTTTGGAAGCTTTTCAGGTTCTGATTTCCTTGGTTCTGGCTTTTCTTCAGCAGATTGCTGCTTAGGTTCTGGTTTTTCCTGCAACTGAACCTCTCTTTTCTCAGGTTCTTCCCTTACTGGTTCCTTAACTTCCAACTCTTTTTCTTGAGGCTCTGATTTTTCAGGATTCAAAATCTTTGAGATTAGTTGATTGCTCTGCTGCTCATCAAGCATGTACCATTTCCAGAAAGTTTCAGTCTGACCATCAATAGTAACATCAAGCGGATGGGCAAAATCTTTTATCTCTCTTATCGCTACACGCTGCCATGATTCCAGCTCTGAATCCCGCAGTATCTTATTTTCCTTAAGGATATCAAATATTTCCTTGGGCTTTTGCGACATGTAATCCCTAATCTTTGTCAACTTGTTTTCCTGCCCAGGCACATAATATAATGGGGAACCGCCTATCTTGCAAGAACTGATCTTAACCTGTTTTTCTGAAATTAGCTGTGACAAGATTGCACCGACCATTATTGTGTTAAGCTTAAGGCCGCTTGATACTGTAACAGGCAATGCCGGACCATTACTCCTGACATAACTTAATACCTTGTTCTTAAGCTGTCCAGCTGAATTATTATTCTTTGCAGGCTTTTGAAATGCATCAAAATCAATCATGATAAACAGTATAAGATTGAAGTATAAAAAGTTTTATATACTTCCTGAGCTATTTGAGACTTTAGCTCGGCCTATTAGTGTACTACACCCTCTGCTAGTATACTTCTTTTAGGCCGAAGCTGCCCTTAACATAATGCAGGGGTGCCGGAGCGGTCAAACGGGCCAGGCTCAAGATTCTTGAGCGATGAGGCAAATCATTGCCGATGAAATAAGATACCTGGTGACTTAGTGTCTACGCAGGTTCGAGTCCTGTCCCCTGCATCTTTCTAATCAAAAGTATTAAAAATGCAGAATTCCTGTAATTATTTATATTATGTCAAAAACTGGTGAAAGGACAAAAGAGGCAATCAAGTTTGAGAAGGCGCTTATCATAGGCATACTGATTGCGCTCGGCATTTTCTTTGCAATCGCATTAAGACCTTATTATGTGGCCATACTTTCATCAATAATACTTTTCACATTGTTTAATCCGCTTTACAATTTCTTTGTGAAAAAAGTTTTCAAGGGAAAGAAAATATTGAGCGTGGCATTAGTCCTATTGGCAATCTTGCTTGTTGTAATCATTCCCTTGATGTCAATGGGTTTCCTTATTGTCAATGAGGCTGTACAGCTTTCAGGCTCTGGAACAGTAAAAGAGGTCGCAAACCTTGCTGAAAAATTTATCGGAAAGGAACAAGTTTCTGATATGATAGAGAAATCCACATCATCCATATTAAACTATATCAAGGATTCATTCATTGTAATCATAAGCTCGATTATTGATTTCTTTGTCTCAATAATCATAATGTTCTTCCTGCTGTTCTTCATGTTCACGCAATCGCATAAAATCGACAAGGCAATAAGGAACTTCCTGCCTTTCAGCGACCAAAATGTGAACAAGCTCGTGAACAATTCCATCAATGTCACAAAGTCCACAATCTGGGGCTCTGGGCTGATTGCAATAATGCAGGGCCTGCTCATAGGAATCGGTTTCTTGATTTTTGGGATAGAAGGTGCTTTGGTATGGGGGCTTATTGCGGGAATCCTATCTTTCATCCCTGGCTTGGGAGTTCCAATGGTATATATCCCTGCAAGCGCCTTCATGTTCCTTGACAAGGATTATGTCGGGGCAATCGGAATCCTGCTTTGGGGCATAGTGCTGGTAAGCAGCATAGACAATATCCTCAGGCCCACTATCGGCAAGAAACTGGGCAAGATCCATCCCTTGATCACGCTTATAGGAGTCATTGTGGGTATAAAATATTTCAGCATAATAGGGATTGTCATCGGGCCCTTGCTACTCTCATATTTCTTCATAATCCTGAAGATGTACAAGAAAGAATTCATTGATAAAAACTAAGGATCTGGCAGGAAATCGATTAGTTCTGGTTCTTTCTAAGTTTTTCCTAGATTGAGTTTAATTGTTGTTATGTTCTTGGAGCTTAAGTTCATTTATTTTCTTTACTATTGAGTGATTAAATAACCGAAAGCTTTATAAAGGAAGCATATTATCTAAAAAACAATTTCGGAGGCTATAAAAAATGAAAAAAACAACAAAAACAAAAACAAAATGGGAAACAATCACAGAATATGATAATGGATGGATTATAAAACGACCAACTGCGAAAAAAAGAGCATTAGACTTAAGTTTGAAAGTTGCTGGTGCGACTGTTTTCTATGGATTAGGAATGTTAGCAGGTGAAGTAATGGATAACATTCCATACATTAATCAATGGATTCCGCAAGCAGTGGATTATGTTTCTGGGATTGATGTAGCAGGAAATTTAGATGGTCTTGTTGGATTACTTGGGGCAGTATATGGATCAAGAACTTCTGGAACAGAAATACTTGAAGATAAACCGAACCAGTTACAAAAAGTTAGCTTAACTCCCCTATTAACATTAACTCAGGAAGAATAAAGCTTTTGGTTTTTATTTTTTTAGCCCGAAGTCTGAATTAGACATAATGCCTGTTAGTTTCAATTGCAAATTCTCTAAATACGAAAAAAGAGGACACTTTAAAATATGTGAATTAAAATTCAACTTACCAAAACACTTAAATAAAAAAGTTTTTTTGGTATTAATACAATGGCAAACCTAAAAAATATGATAGCAATTGTTTTGGTGCTATCT
>CAZFZD010000095.1:0-3064 GCA_964522895.1 Candidatus Woesearchaeota archaeon
AAAACTGGCGCCATTACAAGTGAGAGTATGAGCAGGAAAATTGTTCCGAAAACGAAATTTGAGAATGGTCCTGCTGCAAAAACTGCCAGCTGCTTGTGCGTCTTTGCCTTGCTCAACTGTTTCTCGTCAGGCTCGACAAATGCGCCAAGAATAGGCCCAAAGATTGCAAAGCCTGAACTCTTTATCTTAATATTGTATAGCCTTGCAAAAATTCCGTGGGAAAATTCGTGAACAAGAGCCACGATAAATATTGAGATTATCCAGTGCCAGAATGACAATTCAGGAGCACCTGGTATTGAAACGCCTGGCAAAACAGGAGCTAATGGCGGTGTTGCTCCAGGAGTCACTAGAAAATTAAAAGTCTCTTTGATTAATATAATGAATATGAATATCATTCCTGTAAAACCTAGAACCAAAGCCAACCATGCCAGTACTTTAAAAAAAGAGGGAGCAAGCCTGGGAAACTTATCCATGAACTTCAATCCTATCTTGGTCTTGTACAAGGCAATTATCTTGCCCTGCATGGTGAATCTTTCCCTATACTTGAAAAATAGAAGTATAATTATCCCATAAAAGACTAATAATGAAATCAAGTCAAAATTTACCATAGAATAAATAAATTTCAAAGGTATTTAAAATTTACCTCTTGCTCTTTATAGGCCTGAAACTTTTGCTTCCGCAAACCCTGCAATGTATCTTCTTTAACAATATCCTTGACATGTCTGTCCTGAGCTTGGTCTTGCAATTCTTGCAAACAAAAACCCTTCCAAACATCCTATGCATTGCTTCCTTGAACTTTGCCATCTTACTTTGCCTGTTTCAATATCTTCTTGCCCATTATTTTCCAATACACTACCTGTTGGCCTTCTTTGACATCTTCTTTCAGCTCATCAGGTATCTTAAGGTCAAATGTCTCGTATGTTGTCATGTCCATGACGTTTGCAGTATCTCCGCTTACTGCCAACACCTGTGCATTCTCCTTGTCAATTATCGGAACTTGAACTTTTTCATGGCCTGGCATGACTTTTATTATCTTTTTGCCATCAATGATGGAAATCGCTTCAATACGGCATTTTGCGCTGCCATGTTTTCCTGTCTTGGATTTTTCTACAGTTTTAACAGTGCATGCAATGTCATCAAATATGACATAACTGCCCGACTTTAGCTCTGAAGCGGATTTTTGTATTGTGTCACCAGTCATAATTTATGAAAAGAAAATCCATTTATTTATAAATGTTATGTTTAATCAGCTTGCCTCTTTTAAAACTTTTTTCAATGCTTTCTTGGGATCTTCGCTCTTTTTCTGCGGTTTCTTGCCTACTGTCTCTTTCAATGCTTTCTCAAGGAACTTAATTTTCAAGTTCTGATCAAAGATTTCTTTTTGTAAAATCCCGATTGCACACCATAACTGCGCATTAGAAGTGTTCTCTGAGAACTTGTATGCATCCCTGTGCCTAAAAGATTCTGAAATAAGAGATTCAGTGTGTTTTTTTAATGAGATGTCCAATTTGTCTCGCCAGCTTTTCATATAATGCAGTATTTAATAAAAACTTATAAAATTATCCTATTTTTGGGGCAATATTTTTAAATCCTGGAAGAAAACCAATTGTAAAATGTACGAAACAGTACTAAATTGCATCTCAGTCATCATTTTTGTTATAGGATTATTTTTTTATAAATTAAATTTCAGAAAAATATATTACAAAAAAGTTGCCTTAGTATGTCTTGGACTTGTCTTGATTCCATTATCGAGCCTAATAAACCAATACATACCTTATTTTATTCAACTGGTATTATTTGTGGGTTTCTCACAATTTGCACATGAATATTTCAGGTCAGGATTGTTCAGAAGAAAAAAAGAGCTGCACGAAATCTATGTCAGCAAAAAGAAAGAGCATAAACATGCTAGAGAATTCTTATATCCTCATTTGAAAGAACTAGAAAAAAGAAGAAATCATTTAATCAGGGAAACTGAAAAGATAAGTAAAATCAAGGACGAGTTAAGCAAACAGGCAAAAGAACTAAAGGAAGAAAAAAAGAGGTTTAAAAAGGAAAAGAAAAAATTCCAAGCTCAAGAGGATGATAAAGAATGATAATTGCAATCTCATCACATTTAGGAGCATTCCTTTTAATTAACATACTTTCATTACTTTTCATAGCATACGGAGTCAGAAGAATATTCTTCAGTAGACAGTTCGAAGATGATATAGACAAAACAGTTCTTGCATGTTTCCTCATCGGAATCATGCTTTTTGCGCTCTCAATAGTTGCAGATACGCTAATGCTGTTAGGCATCCAATCCTATCTTGCAAATAGCGAATCAAAATTAGTGTTAAGAATACTTGCTCCCCTCTTTTTTACTGCAGGAGCCATATATCTGCAAAGGCATAAGTGATTATAACAAATTATTGCCTTGCAGTCTTTTCAGGACATCCTTGCCTGTCTGAAATTCGGGAGAATTCATTTCCAAGAAAGAAAGCATGTCTTTTTGGTTCCTGCTCAAAAAAGTCACTTCAAGCTTGTTGTCCTGTTGCTTTAGTCCCTTATGCATACTAAAGAAATTTTGGAACATGAACTCTGCTTCTTCCTTTTTCCTTTCCATATGATTGATTACATTCATTTTTTCTTCAAGCTATGTGCAACATAGCTCTCCATTGCTTCAAAAGCACTATGTAATGCCTTTTTCAAGTCCCATTCCTCCTTAGCCACATCAAAACCGCTAGGATTGTTTTTTGAAAAAAGGTTCAAAACGACTGAAAAAACCTTGGCCCTGCCTTTTTCATTAATCTTTTTCACATGAACTGCAAGCTCTATATCACCAAGTTCTGGCGCATATGTCTTAAATTTCTCATGCGCTTTTTCTGAAATATTCTTAAGATTAGCTACTTCAAATTCGTCAAGATTTTTTGTTCCGAGATATTTTATTGACATAATTTACACCAATTAACAGATAATAACTCAACATATAAATAACTTTCTCATTTCAAGGTGTCGCGGTTAAGCCATTCTTTTGATATCAGGGGCTCATAATATTCTCTCAATTGCTTCGGGATGATCATCTTTT
>CAZFZD010000096.1:0-3030 GCA_964522895.1 Candidatus Woesearchaeota archaeon
CAACTAAACCCTTAAGTGATATCCCACGTTGCTTGAATTTAGAAAAAATGTTCTTAAAATTCAGCTTTTTGCTGTATTTTCGAACTGTTATGGCAGTTCCAATAGGAAAGCTTATATTTCGCGTCTTTTTTAGTTTATTAGTCCTTAGTGTGGTTTGTTTGATCATAAATTCAAACAACCTAAGGACACTTTTCTATTTATCTGTCAAACTGGGGCTCATACTCAGAAAAATCTAGTAATTGCCTAAAATCAGCTAAATTATTATTAGAAAATAAGCTTTTTGAAAATTCAATAGGAATGTCATATTATGCTATGTACAATCTACTTCTCGCATTATTAGCTAGAATAGGGATTAAATGTGAAAACCATAGCGGGTCAATTCTGCTGCTGAAATTATTATTTGATAAAAAAGAGTTGTATAACTTAATCTCTGATGCAAAAAAGGAGAGAATTGACAAACAATATTATGTAACGAGTGAAAAAAATGAAATTACAAAGGAAATAGCGGATGAACTGCTTCATATGGCTGAAGAATTCAATCTTAATATGAAAGTATTTATCAAGAAACTGAATAACGATCTTATTGAGGAATTGAGAGGGAAGATTGAAACCATTACTAAGTAAAAGAAGGATTTATATTTTCAAACCTTACATAGGGCTTTACCATAAATAATGACAAACACAGCTAACCCTCTTTCTTAGTTTTAGATTCAGGAGTTCTCGAAAAGTTTATATATATTCAAAGCAAACTAGTAAGTATAAAAAGAGGGGTTATTAATGACAAAAAAAAGTTCTTTAAAAAAACCAAAAGTGAAAAAAGGCGAGCTAGTGCAAGGAAACCCTATGCTCGACAAGCTTGTTAATGCTTTAATCGAAAATAACATCACACTACAACACAAGCTCTCAGATTTAATTCTTGACACAAAAGACCTTAACAAAAATGTAAAAGAGATGGTAAAGATGTTCAAAGAAGCGGGAGACCATATCAAGAAAGGCAAGTATGAAGATCCATTGGTTGTCAAGCTTGATGACCTGCTTGAACAAAACAAGAACATTGCAAAAGGTCTGCTATTGCTTGAAAAGTTCGTGAGGGAAAAAACTACAACCCACACTTCTTTTCCAAGACCATTTGAAAACAAAGAGTGAACCTTTATTATTTCAGGGAAAATGACAACGAAATTCATATATGATAGAATACAAAAAGAAAGAGAAGAAACAATTGAACAGATTTTTGAACAGGTTAGTAAAGAACCGTATCCAAAACCTGAAACTACAATCCTTGCGAATTTTGTAGAAGCGCTATTCCAGACAAACATGAAAGAGCCTGAAAAAAAGCATGAAATACACAAGCATCACAAACTGCATGAAAAAAGGCCATTATTAAAGCCGTTGCCTTCACCGCCAAAACCGGCGGAAAAGATAGCTGCAGCGCCGAAGGAGCCGACACCTGAAGCTCCAAAGGAAGAACCAAAAGAGCCTGTCCCAGCGCCACCACAACCTGCAGTCCCTAAAGACAACAAGTCGCTCACACCCAAAGCAGAACAAAAAGAGCAATCTGAAGATCTTTTGCCCCCTGCTCCGAGCAATAAGCAAGAAGCTTTTGAATCCCAAAGCTATATCATCAAGACTTTCAATACAGATGTCAACATTGAAGTGAAGAAAGATGATTCTGGAAATGCATTATATTCGGTCAACGAGCCATTAGTCAAGAAAGAAGTCATAAAAAGAGTGAAAGAATATATCAAAAAAGACTTTGAAAAGGATTTCCAAGTACTTGACAAGCCTGATTACATCAACAAGAAGATAGAGAAAGCGTGCAAGAAAGAAGATATTAAATGCGATGAAGAGACAATAAAAGACGTATTGTATTATCTCAAGAGGGATTTGCTGGGATTCAGGAGAATTGATCCTATCATGTATGACAACAATGTCAGCTCGATATATGTTGACGGACTCAACAAGCCCGTAATGGTAGAGTTCAAGGGTCTTGGAAAAATAAAGAGCAATATCATCTTTACAGAAACAAAAGATCTCAATGTATTGCTGGCAAGGCTTGCAAAAGCTACAGGAAACAAGATATCTGAAGAAGAGCCAATACTTGACTCTGATTTTGAAGGCTACAGGGTGCAAGCAATATTGGGCAAAGGCGGAGCAAGTTCAAAATTAATGGTGAAAAAGATTTCAGTGTGATAACAATGAATGAAGAATATATTAAGCTGAAATACTATATCAAGTACAATCATTATTACGGCCATTCCATGGCAAAGATAAAGGAAAAACTGCTTGAAGCTGGTTGGGACAAAGAGACTATAAACAAAGCAATGAATGAATCACAAAAAGAGAATTTTATACCTAACCCAAAGAAAAAAATTAAAGCTTAGAAAGAAGCCTTTCAAATTCCTTATCCCAATCGGGCTTTTCTGGCTCTTGGATAAGTTTGCCAGTGATAACAGGCAAGTCTTCTAATTCTTTGTTCTTCAATTCGATTATTCTCTGGTAAATATTTGAATCAAATCTTGTACCTTTACTGTAAATCGCACGATTCAAGTTCTGGGCTTTATCTACATTCTTTAGAAATCTCATGTCTGAATCTCTCAAATCCCAAAAAATGACATTTGTGCTATTCACATCAGCATGCTTAAGGTCCGAATGAAGCATTGTTAATTGCTCAGATGCAATCCCTCTCAATGAAGCATTTGTAAGATTGCAGCAATAGAATCCTGTATCACTATTACCTATTATCCTGTCAAGATTCCCATCCTCAAAACTCACATGGTAAGATTGGGTTCCAGTAAAATTTGAACCGTAAAGATTTGTTTTTCCTGAAAAATCTGAATATTCTATCTTAGAATCCCAAAATTTTGCCAAGGGCATATGTCCGTGCTTAAAATTCATCTTCTTCAATCTTGAACCTGAAATTTGCAGATTCTCAGCAATCAAATAAGGGATATTCAAATTGGACATATACGCATCATGCAATTCTACATCATTTAAGATTAAAGGATTTCTTACATGGTTGTATTTTTTTAA
>CAZFZD010000097.1:0-2934 GCA_964522895.1 Candidatus Woesearchaeota archaeon
AAACCTATTTCAGCAATTAAGCCTAATTGCTAGGTAGACTCATTACTTACCCAAAATTAAAGCTTTTTACTCAAATAAACGCCCATATCAGTATAGCCCAATTTCCTGAAATATTCCTTAACACCAACACCTGACAATACTAAAATCTTAGAAGCATTGAATTCTTCTTTAGCAATGCGCTCAGCTTCTTTCATCAACTGTTTGCCAAAACCGCGATGCTGGGCTTGCAAATCAGATGGTTTCTTTCCAATGCCAGCACTTTGAGTATAGACATGCAGCTGCCTTATTCCCGCTGTATTCTCATCAATCTCTTCCCTAAAGGGCTTGTAAGGCATCCTTAATCTGCAGAAAGCCAAGATATTCTGTTCTTGCTCAATCGAAAGGAAAACTTCTTTGCCATGGCTCGCCTCATAATCATATCTTTTCAATTCTGCCTTGGAAAAATCGACCTTGCCTTTAGGCTCCCTGCACCGTATGCAATTGCAAACAATTTCCATGTCCTGCATTAGCTTCTGCCTTAGGTTTGTTATGTCAACACCTGCAGAAATTTCCTTGCTTGGAATGTCTCTTTGCACCCTCATTATCCTGCAGTAAGGCTCTACGAACTTCTTGCCTTCTTTTATGACTTCCATCGCTTCTCTTGTGTCCATGGGCATAAAATTGCCTTGTTTCCACAGGTCATAAAGTTTTGTTCCTTTGGTGACCATGCACGGATAAACCTTGAGCATGTCCGGCTTGAAATCAGGATTAGAAAATAATTCCTTAAACATCTCAATATCTTTCTTTTTTGTGGAACCTGGAAGGCCGGGCATTATGTGGTAGCCGACTTTCAGAAAACTGTCCCTCAATAGCTGGCTTGCCTCAACAGAATCCCTTACCTTATGGCCTCGTTCAATATTTTCCAAAACATCATCATAAATACTTTGAACACCAATCTCTACCCTGGTGCATCCAAACCTGAGCATCTCGTCAATGTGTTCCTGCTTGCAGTAATCCGGCCTCGTCTCAACGCACAATGCAACACATCTCACATGAGACTTCTCATTCCTCTGCTTCTCTTTTTGCAATGAACTGTCTTTCTTAAGTTTCAAAATCTTTTCATGCAGTCTTCTTGTCCTTTCCTTGTCATCAACGTCACCAGGCAGCTCAAAAAAATCCTTGAACTTTTGAAAATCAAATTCGGGCGTGAAAAACATTTCGCTAAAATCATTCATTGCCTTGAAAGCGAATTTTACAAAATCTTCCTTATAGGCTTTATCCATTGCTATGAAAGTGCCGCCCATGATGATAAGCTCAACCTTGTCAGTGCTCTGGTTAAGCAGGACATACTGCTCAAGCCTGTTCATCACTTGCAGATAAGGGTCATATTTATTCCTATAAGCTCTCATCGCTGCCGGCTCCTTACCAGTATAGCTCTGCGGAGTATTGCCGTAAACAGAATCTTGCCCCCCGGGGCACATAAGGCATTTCCCATGCGGGCATTTTCCAGGCTTTGTCATTATCGCCATAGGAGCCACTCCTGCAATTGTTCTTGCTGGCTTTGTGATTAAATATTTCAACTTTTCATACTCTTCCTTGGTAGCAGATGCCAACACTTGTATGATTGAAGGGAATATCTTAGGGCTATACTGCCTTGCAAGCTTCCTCCTTATTTTACTAAAACTCTCTAAATCGGTCACTTCATGGCTTACAAGCTCTTTCACGATTTCCCTGCAAAACTGTTTATTGTTCATGTGATTTCATCCTGCAACAGAGTTTTTAAAGATTTGGAATGAAATTCATAAAATAATTTTAATTAAAATAATAAACTTAAATATTTGGAAGTATTTAGTATAATCCTATCAACAATAACTTTAAATATTGACAGAGAGATTATAATATTAATGGTTGACAAAAAAAAGAAGGTGTCCAAACTGATTTTTATTGTGGCATTCATTATCCTTAGCCTTGTCACTTATCTGCTGATGGAGCCCTTTCTCAGCGCAGTCATCATAGGGCTATTGTTCGCTTACCTTTTCTATCCATTCCAAAAAAGGCTTTCAGCAAGGATAAAAAACAAGAAAGTTTCAGCATTAATCATAACAATGAGCATTGTGATAATAGGTATTATAGGGCTTTATGCATTTACAAACCTTCTGATAAATGAAACAATCACAATCTATGAAAGCGTTGACATGGAAAAGCTCGAACAGCTATCAAACCAGCTTTACAAAGGAGAAAACTTTGACCAGTATGTCACACAGATAGCTGAAAAAGGCCTTAATTTCTTCCTTTCAGTCGCAAGCACATTATTATTAAAAATTCCAGAACTGATTATAGGCCTTTTTGTAATATTTATTGTCCTGTTCTTCTCATTGAAAGATTATGATAAGTTAAAGCAAAGAATCATTTCTTATCTTCCTGTAGAAAAAAGATACAAAAAGCCCCTGCTAAACAAATTCAAGGAAAATATGGATGCAGTAGTCTACAGCACGATAGCAGTAAGCTTCATAGAAGGGATTTTGGCAACAATAGGATTTTATTTTTTCGGTGTGAAAACTCCATTGCTCTGGGGGCTTGCAACTTTTGTTTTCAGCATGCTGCCTGTGCTCGGGCCAACATCTGTCTGGCTTCCCTTAACATTGTACCATTATTTCTTTGTAGATAAGATTGCGGCAATAGGGCTTGGCATCTACTGCCTTATTCTCATTTCAGTATTAGTGGAATACATCTTCAGGACTATGCTGATTGCAAGAAAAGGCAAAATGCATCCTATAGTTGCATTATTAGGAGTCATAGGAGGCATAATGCTTTTTGGGATCCCTGGATTGATATTGGGGCCGTTCGTCCTGACAACATTCATATTTTTCATGGAAATAATATTCAACAAGGAAAAGATAACGCTATAGAATGAAACTAAAAGTAAAAGATGTGGACATTGCAAGCGGCGGAATT
>CAZFZD010000098.1:0-2896 GCA_964522895.1 Candidatus Woesearchaeota archaeon
GTTGATGTTAATCTTTCAAAGGAAGAAGATGAAAAAGCTCTACTATATCTAATGAGAGAGTTATCCATTCTACAAAAAAGAGCAGCTTACAAAGCAGTAGGAGCTAAACTCAGGGATGAAGCTATAGAAAGGAATATCCTTGATGAAGAATACAAAAATACTTTCACTTGATGACTATAGAAAAACACCAATCACAAAATTACAAAATGAACGTAGGAAAGTAAGAGCATACTTCTCAAAATTCCCATCCCACCTAAAATATGAATATATGCAGAGGTACTTGAGATGGAATTCAATAGCCTCATCAGCATAGCCACGAAGGAAGCCCTCCAATCAGACCATCAACATAAGATGTCTGCCATAATCTTCAAAGGGAATCGAATAATCTCCGTAGGTCGTAACTATTCAAGTCGTTCTGTAAAAAAACTTCATCCAAGATTTACAAGGTGGTCTGGTTCCGCTCATGCAGAGGTTGTTGCTATTATTAAAGCACGTAAAACCTTGAAAGGATTTGATATTTTCGTACTTAGAGTAAATAGATTTGGTGAGTTACGACTTGCCAAACCTTGTAAATATTGTTTGACTTATTTGGATTATGTTGGTATAAGGAAAATATATTACACAACAAACGAAGGTAAGATTAAGGAGGTAGGATGATGGATATTTACGCAAAAGAAGACACAAAGGTTATTTTTAAAGGAAACGTAACAGAAGAACAAATTAAGTGGGGAGGTCATGCCGATCCAACAGAGTTTTTAATAGAAGGAAAAGAATATACAGTTGACTACACGAAAATTCATTCTTGGCATACTAAGGTCTTCTTAAAGGAATTTCCTCACCTGTCTTTCAATAGTGTATGGTTTGAAACAGTAGAACACGATCCAGAAAAATGTGGTTGTAAGTATCTTGGGAATGATACTTGGTCATGTGGTCATATTGATAACAATCAATTTTAAGGAGGAAAGATGTCTATCTACGGAGGAGGACCATCACCTACAAACAGAACCATTACTGTAATAGCTTCTATCTGCACTATTGTACTATGTTTTTTATTAGTGTGGGTAGTATGGTAGGAGGATTAATGAACAGACAAGAGATATATAGATCATATGATATTCATGAAGGTATCATACGATCTCCAGGAAAATTTGAGGCTGAACCTATATATGCTCCTTATTTCTGGGACTTAGTTCTTAACGGAATGTCTGATGAACAGGAAGTTATTGATGATATGAACAAAGGACTTGAATATGGAACATTAGTTGATACCTTCTACATTAAGCTTGAAGACTTGGAGGAATTTCCAGAACTAAGGAATGTACATAAGATTTATGTTTGGGAGGATTCATTAGGATTTGTAAACTTAGAGGAGGAGAATTATGCAAATTAAAATCTTTGACAACTTTGGTCAAACTTTTGATAGGTACACAGTATTGATTGATGCAGATCTTTACACAATGAGTTACAATGCTACTGCTCCTAATGGAGTAAATCAATATATGGGAAAAGTAGCTCATTTTTATGAACCTGAAGGGGAGGAAGAAATTGCATTTTCAGATCTTCCAAAAGATGTTAAGAAGGCTATTTGTAATCGTCTTGCCAATCAGTATTAGTCTAATACCATCAGATATTACACCTTCTCTTTTTCGTAGAGATCCAGTTTTGATAGACCCAACATTTAGAAAATCATTGATAACATCTGAAACGAAAGGAGTGATACGTAAACTAAAGAATGGTAATTATACAATAGGTTATATTTATCCAAGAGATCAGTATGTTGACTTTCCATAAAAGGAGGAAATAAAATGCAAGTTTTAGTTAAAGTGTTTTTAGAAAGACCGGAGGGCTGGAACACTGAAGGTGAGATGGATTATTTAATGGGGGAAATTGTTGAAGTTGAAGATAGTGTAAGTGGTACTTTCTTTCAAACACTATCAGAAGGATGGTATCTTAGAAAAAATGACATAATTCCTGTTGAAGATATTCCTCAGATTGAATTTTGTGAAGAAGGATTAACTTCAATTGATATTATTCTTAGGATTGATTATCATCACTTTGAAGGTATGATGGATTATATGAACAAGATCCATCCAGATTATTTTGATCCAATCCCAATTGAAAAAATTAAAGCTCTTGCTGCACAATTTCCTGAGTTTCTTCAGAAACTTAAAGACAACAAAATTGTTAAATCCGAGGAAGTTTTCTACAAGATAGGTCAAAGGTTCTTGAACAAAGATGGGGAAGAGGCTATCTTAGCTCAAGTAGATTATGGTTATAAAGTTTGTCTAATTAATTTACCTTCAGGTAACAGAGTTAAAAATCCTATCACAGTTAGAAATATGTGTGAAATAACTGAAAAAGAATTTTCAGAAATTAATGGAAACTATGATTTTTACGTCTTAAAAGACTGAAAGGAGAATAAAAATGAAATACACCGAAGAGGTTCATGCGAAAAGATTGAAGGAATGTATCTTGAAAGGTCTTACAGATTTCTGCCCTCCAGCAAGAGATTTTAGCCCAAACAATTCTATTGGTGAACTATGGGAAGATTGTGATCCTTGTGAAGTTTGCTTAGCTTTTGTGAAAGGAAAAGAACATTATTTGTATGGAGGTTGTCCTTGTAACCGATTAAAAAATCCAATTGAGGATTCAAGACAAGTACTTATTGAAAGAGGATATATGTCTGACCATAAACTTGAAGATTTTAAAGTAGGAGATTTGGTTCAAGTTCTTGATAAGTCTATTGGTAGTAATCAAACAGATAGACGAAATAAGAAGGGAAATCTACTTTATGTAGTTGTAGTTCACGAAGATAGACTTTCTTGTTGGCCTACTAAAGATATAGGGCATGGAGATCATTTCCTACCAAGTGACTTACTAATTATTGAACAGGAAA
>CAZFZD010000099.1:0-2873 GCA_964522895.1 Candidatus Woesearchaeota archaeon
AAGTGGTTAAGCAAACCGCAGCAAGCTGCGGGGTATTCAACCCAAAACGCAATAACTAAAATTATTTAAACCGCTAAAATCCAATTAAGATTATGAACAAGAAGTTAAAAGATAAGCTTATCAGAATCGCAAAGCAAAAGATTCCTGACAAAGATGTATCTCATGATTTTGAACACGCATTAAGGGTTTTGTCCAATGCAGAAAGGATTGCAGAAAAAGAGGATGGAGATATGGACATCATAGTTCCTGCCGCATTGTTCCATGACATCATTGTCTATCCAAAAAACCATCCAAAAAAGCAAAAATCACAGACAGAAAGTGCGAAAGCTGCTGAAAAGATTCTAAAATCATTAAAGAGTTATCCGCAAGAAAAGATAGGGAAAGTTAAGACCTGTATTGAGGAATGCTCTTTCAGCAAGGGCATTGTGCCTGAATTATTGGAATCGAAAATCCTGCAGGATGCTGACGGATTAGAAGCTACAGGCGCAATTTCAATAATGAGAACTTATTCTTCAACAGGCCAGATGAAAAAGCCGTTCTATAAGTCAGATGACCCTTTCTGCAAAAAGCACAAGCCGGACGGGCTGAAGTATGCACTTGACTTGTTTTATCAAAGGCTGTTAAAAGTGAACGAAAGGATGCATACGAAGACAGCGAAAAGGATTGCCAAAAGAAGAGGAAGGTTCCTTAAGGATTTCTTAAAAGAAGTGAAGCTGGAATTGCAAGGCAAGTGAATCTTAAAGAGTGCAGAGATTATAGTTTGTCTAAAAATTCAAGATTAGCTTTAACAATCTCTTTTCCTCTTGTTGACTTAGGGTCATATTGTAAACCCCATTTAGCATATTTAATTGATTTTTTGCTTAATCTTGTTTTTTCTTTTTTGCTCATTCTTTTTGAATTCCATCCCGGATAAAACATAAAAGCGCAATTTACATAATAATTGCCAATTGTTTGCTTTTCATTGAGTTTCCTATATTTCTTATATCTTGCTGCGAAAATAGCCCTTCCCGGATCTAAAAGCTTTAATTTTTTGTTTAATCTTACAGCCACACATGCATGATCCCCTTTTTGAAAATTAGGCATTTCACAATAATAAGCATTGAAATTTAAAAAATTCAAACAAGCCAAAAGAAATAAGCTCAATTCATAGCAATGCCCTGATTTTGTTTTCCAAACTTCTTTAGGTAATTTTGAAGGTTCCATATTTTTGAAAGAAGCCATGCTATATTTTATATTCAGTTTTCCATTTCGTTTTACTAAATCAAATAATCCTTTCAAATTTTTGTTATTTTTCTTCTTAAATTTAGAAATTATTTTTTGACAATCTTTAGGAAGTTTGATTAATTCTGTAAATTGCATATTATTTATTTAAACCCTTAAGCTTTATTACGTTTTAGGTTGAATGCGCTGCAGCTTGCTGCGGCTGGGAGACTTCACTAATTTAATATTAAGAAAAATGGTGCGAGGGGCAGGATTTGAACCTGCGGACTCACTAAGAGACAGGATATCTTATCATTTGATAATGCACAAACTCAAATTTGTGTGCCTCTTATCATCTGGCCTTAAGTTTCGCAAAGCTGAAGCTTTCCTGCGCATTTGACCAGACTCTGCAACCCTCGCAGATAAACATCAAGAGACCAGTTCATTTAAAAAGCTTTCTTTCATAACGCTTTTATATCCAGAAAGGCAGAGTTATAGTATGCAGGCAATAATCTTGGCCGGAGGAAAATCTACAAGAACTTACCCTTTGACATTGACAAAGCCCAAGCCGCTGTTAAAGATTCTAAACAAGACCATACTTGGGCATTTGCTTGACCAGCTGGCAGAATGCAATGTGGATGAAGCCATAATCATTGTGGGCTATAAGAAAGAGATGATCATGGAAGGGTTTGGAAATGAGTATAAGGGCGTGAAAATATCTTATGTTGAACAGAAAGAGCAGCTTGGCACCATGCATGCAGTGCTACTGGCAAAGCACCTTATCAAGGGCAGGTTCATGGTCCTGTACGGGGATGATATGCTGCACAAGGATGACCTTAAAGAAGGATTGAAATATGAGAACTCAATGCTTGTGTTCAAGACCGAAAACCCTGAACGTTTCGGCATAGTGAAAGTTGATGAAAACAACATATTGCAGGACATTGTTGAAAAGCCTAAAGAATTCATAGGCAATTTAGCTTCTGTCGGAGGCTTTGTATTTGAAAAGAAGTTTCTGGACAACGAGCTGCTGATGGAGCAAGGAGAGAAAGAATATTTCATACCTACAATCCTAAGGCAATACTGCAGGGATGTTCATGTCAAAGTATTGCAGATAAAGAAATACTGGCTTCCCACAGGATATCCCTGGGACCTTATAAATGCCAGTGAACTGTTGTTACAGGACATAGAAAAAGATGTTCTCGGAATTGTTGAACCTGGCGCAATTATGAAAGGGCCAGTGAAGATTGGAAAAGATACTGTAGTCAAGGCAGGAGCTTATATCGAAGGGCCTGTCATCATAGGGGACAAATGTAGCATCGGGCCTAACTGCTATATCCGTAAAGGCAGTACCGTCGGGAACAACTGCAAGATTGGAAATGCTGTTGAAGTGAAGAATTCTATCATAATGGACAACAGCAACATTGGGCATCTTAGCTATGTGGGCGATTCTGTGATTGGTGAAAACTGCAATCTTGGGGCAGGAACTATCACGGCAAACCTTAGGCATGAGAAAGATAATGTGCTTTCCACAGTGAAAGACGGGCTTATCGATACAGGGCGCAGAAAACTGGGCATGATAATGGCTGACAACGTGAAGACAGGAATCCATACTTCAGTCTATCCTGGCAGAAAGTTCTGGCCCGGGACGAGGACAAGGCCCGGCACAATAGTGC
>CAZFZD010000100.1:0-2719 GCA_964522895.1 Candidatus Woesearchaeota archaeon
GATTCAAAGATATTAAATAATCCTGAAATCAAGGTGATTTCATTACTGGTTCTAACCCATAAAGCTTACCTAGGCTTTTCAGAGATAATCCAAAATCTAGAGCCATATTCAAATCCTGCAAGAGTTTACAGCAAATGGGAAAATACAATCTCCAGGGCAGAGTTTAAACTGATAGAAGCCATAAGAAAGTTCAATATCAAATTAAATGATAAAATGAAAGCGATTGATTTGGGCGCTGCTCCCGGAGGCTGGAGCAAAGTACTAAAAGATTATGGGCTTAAAGTTATTGCAATCGATCCTGCTGAACTTGATTCAAGAGTTAAAGGAGTTGAACATTTCAAAGGCAAGGCTGAAGATTTTGACTCTGATGAAAAATTTGATATTCTTGTTAATGACATGAACATGGAACCAAGAGATTCAGCAAGAATAACATTGGATATGACTAAATTCTTAAAGAATAAGACAAAGGTTGTATTTACAGCAAAATTAGTACATCGTAATTATGATAAACTAATTTCAGTTACTAAAGAGATTCTTTCTGAAAAATTCAAGATTATCTCAATAAAAAACTTGTTCCACAATTCATGAGGAGATAACTTTTTATATGGAATTGAAATAATAATTAAAATGTTTTGATTATTCCATCCCTGATAAATCTTTTTACTCTGCTTTCTGCTTCTTTTAGCTTTTTATCATTCAACATATTACATCCTTCCCTTTTCTATTAATCTATAAAAAAGTTCTGCCCCATATAATATTATATGCTTATCCAATATCTCATTCATCAGATTATTTTCATCTCTCCTTGCAAGCATTTCATAAACGCTTTCAAATCCTATAACCCTTTCCTCAAAAGGAAGACCATAATCTGAAGCAATATTGTGCAGGAATCTCTCATGAAACGCCACCTTATTTGTGTTTTCGACTATCAGAAGTATGTCAATGTCTCTTGGTTTTTCAGATTCTACAGCCGAACCAAACAAAAGCAAAACAAAATTCTCTTCTTTGATCTTGTCTTTGACTTCCTCTGCAAAAAGCCTTATTTCTTTAGACTTTTCTAAAAAATCATCCCGCTTCAAATATTCAACAAATGCAAGAGTCTCATGATGCACCTTGTAATTTAGGCTAAGCCTTTTATGCTTATCCTGCTCAATGATTCCTGCCCTTATTAAAGGCTGTATTGACTTATGGACAAGAGAAACGTGCATATCAAGTCTTCTTGCTATTTCCCTTAAAGTAAAAGATTCGGTTATATGGCCAGTTAATACTTCTAATATTTTGGCTCCTGATTTATTAATCCACATGTGTTCACCTTTATATGAACAAGTGTTCACTTTATTATATATAATGTTTTCGGTTACAATTTTCGGAAGGTTTCAGAGAAAGAAACGCACTAATGAAAAAATCAGACAATTATGTTGCAATCTATCCGTGCATCAAAGAAAAAATTAAAAATTTGCGATATAGTTTTTAGAATAAGGATTTCATAGTGGTAAAATCACCAAAAAGCTTATAAATCCCAATTAGGGCGTAAAATCAAGATGTTGAGAGAGCCCTTAAATGCATTAAAAGAAACTGCTGAAAGACATTTGGAAGATAAGTTTGGCTTGAAGTGCGAAAAAACAAAAATCTGTTTCTATGATAAGGATGAATGGGCTGAATTCTGTAATGCAACAAATGCAGGCAGTTATACCAAAGGATTGTTCTCAATGAGAGATTTGACTGCGCATCTGTTAGAAGATACTCCTTTCCTAAAACAAAATTTCTTTCATGATTATTTCGGGCACGGGCTGTATGCCGAACATAGCATGCAGGGAAGAATGATAAATTCGCTTGAAAAAAGATTTGACAAGCTAGAATCTAAGTTTGGCAAGTTTAAGGAAAAAGATCCGAATTATCAATTGCTCAAGCAATTAGAAAAAGAAGTCTGGGCAGATTGTGAAGGATTTGCAATGTGGATGGAACATTATCTTTCAGGATTGACCGGCAATGCTTCAGAATGCAAGAAAAAGTTTGAAAAAAGTTCTATTGAAAGAAACATAATCTTAGAGAATTTTATTAATTATAGCAAGCAATATGGCGAAGATGCATTATTGTTCAGCATAGGCTTCCCAAAAAGGCATGATAAAAAGACAATTGAAAATGTTTTAAAGAATATTTTTTCAGAAGATTTTGATAGCATCAAGCTAGGCTTGGTTTATGGGTCAAGAAAGCCTTACTCAGACATAGACTTGTTCCTTGTTTCTGACAGAATCAAATCGCGCAATTTCAATTGGCTTGATGTGTATTCAATTGAACAGGATTTTTTTGAAGATATGGTTCGCAAATTAGACATTTCAATAACTGATGCGCTTTTCAGCGGTTCCTGGATAACAGGTAGCCACAGATATTTTAATGAGATGAAACATGAAGTCTTAAAAGTGCCAATCACACAAGGGGCAATAGATTTCCATAAGGTTCATTCGCATCGGGCTAAAGAGCTGGCATTGATGGCTCCTAATAGCGCTTTAAGCAGGAATGCGATGAGATACAATCTCTCTTATCTATTGAGTGCAAGGGAGCTTGAACAAGGAAGGAAGCCGTTGACATTAAACAGGCTTAAAAGCTTTTATCCTGAAAAATTTGTTGATTTTGAAGAAGCTCATAAGAACATAGCATATATGGAGGAGGAAAAATGAAAACTTTGACACAATTGGTTGAAGAAGAGGTTGTTAATACT
>CAZFZD010000101.1:0-446 GCA_964522895.1 Candidatus Woesearchaeota archaeon
CATATACAGCATCATTATTACACTTTGCTTTCAGAACAAGTATCTTAGATTTTATTGAATTGAAAGAAGATTTTAAAACTGAGATAATTATTCCAAAAGGAACTCAATATAGTTTCTTTTCTTCTTTCAATGGAAGTGGAGGAATGTTTGAAGCAAGAACTGTTAAAGATTTAGTATTACCTAAAGTAGAACCTAATATGTCTGAATATGATAATGTAGGATTAAAGGCTGATGTTGAATATCATTACAGTATGCTATCAGTCTACGGTCAGGATGATTTTATTGATTACCAGAATATTCAAGTTAGATAAGGAGAGTATATGAATGAGGAAAAAGATGAATTAGCAAAACTTTTAGATCAGGATTTTGATGAATACACCGAAGAAATGGTAGATTATGATTTAAATATTGATTCTTCTAGCGTGTATGCTTGGGAAGAAACTCTT
>CAZFZD010000101.1:456-2694 GCA_964522895.1 Candidatus Woesearchaeota archaeon
AGCCGGTTAAAGAATCTCTTTATTTTTTGGAAGAAACTCTTAAAGAAAGCCCTAAAAGGCAAGCTAAATATCACAGAGCATATGCTAAAGCTGTAAAAGAGATGGAAACTCTGTCACTTGCCTTAGAAGTTCTTGTATCTGAAATTATGAAAGAACTAGAGGAAAAAGCCGAATCTGAAGGTAAGCCTATTCCAGCAACAGCTAAGTCTGAAGTCAGGAGAATTAAAGTACCTCTTGATCCTCGATACAGAAAAGTCAAGCGTAAGTTGATTAAGGCAAATGAGACTATGAATCTATTGAAAGGCACATGTTTTGCATTTAATGATAAATCAAGAAGGATAACGGAACTTGGTAGAATTGTTGAGAAATATCTTGTTGAAGACCCGGTTGTTTATAAACGAAATAAAGATAAGGATGCAAAGAAGGCGGCAGCAAATCTTGAATATGATTAAAGGAGAAAAATTATGAATGATGAAGATCGAAAATGGGCAGTAACTCATACTCTTGAGCTTATTCAAGGATATGATAGTGAGGATATTGGATTTTTATCAAAAGCATTTGATACTTTAGTATCACTTAAAGAAGCAGTTGAAGAAGCTGGAGGAGACTCTTATGGTATCTTATGTGATTATATGAGTAAAGATTCTAATTTCTTAGATTTTATTGCTAATGTTGCAGCACCTAATGGTGTACGATTTCATTGTAATAAAAAAGATTTTAGGGAAGAATGGTAAGTGTTTGATTTTATTAGAAAAGAAAAGGGTTGACAAGCCTTAAAAATTATGATAGACTGTATTAAATTTAAATGGAAGTGAGTTAAGAATGGATACAGACGAACTTTTTACAACCTTTATAGCAAGAGCAGGATTGGAGAATGAACATTGTGGCCTGAAGCATAGCATCGTAGATCCTGCTGAAAATCATCAAGCTATTGATTATATTGTACAAAACTTTGGAATGGAAGATGCTCCTGATGTACAAATCGTTATTCCTATTTGTGAGGAATGCACATTAGCTTTACGAGATGATGATTGGATATTGCTATACTGTATTAATTGTATGGAATCACAATGGGTTTACAAACCTAAATCTAAGAAACCTGAATTATATGAGGATGGTGAGCATGTGAGATGGTTGAAGTATTGTCCTCATTGTTATGAAAGAGAGGAGGGATAACAGATAAATAAGAACAATCTAAGAAGTAGTGTTGTACCGCTTAAAGCTAAAAGCTCAAAGCAAAAAACTAAAAACTAAAAGGAGAAATGCACTATGGTAAAAAAGAAGAACACTGAGTATGATCCGTATGAATTAGATGTTGATGAAATTAATCGTATGGAGGCTGAAAATAAGCCTCGTTCAACAGGACTCCCCTGCCCAAATCGTAATCATTCATTAGATGGGCCTTGTGGAGTTTGTGAATACCTTGTAGCTGAGATTTATTCTAAAGGATATGAGGATGGTCATCCTGCTCGTAGGTTTGCTCAAGATAAGAAAGCCAAGAGTGGGTTATTTATGAATGTAGTTCTACCAGATAATCCCAAGAAAGCCATTACGCTTGAAATGGGGTCTGAGGTAGGTAATGAGATTCAGGCTAACGTAAAGAAGAAAAAGTCTGGATGGACTTCTGTAGCTAATCCAAAAGCAGATAAAGGTCGTTTGCTGACTATTACAAAAACAAAGCGTCCTGGGTCTAAGTATCCAATGTACAAGGTTGAATTGGATATTGAAACTGCTGATTGGGATGTTCCAAAAAAGGTGCTTGCTGATCTTCCTAATCTGGATCAGGATGAGATTATTCGTAAGCTTGAAGATGGTGAGTTTAATGATGACAATTACATGCACGTTAAATCTTTAGGTGATGAAGAATCACTAACCTTTAGGATGCTTCCTCCTTGGACTTCGGGAGAGCAAGGAGAGGATAATCGTCGTGCTTGGGAATGGTTATGGCGACATTGGGGTGTAACTCAAGCTCATATTGATGGTGAGGATAAGCTGAATTGGCGAGAAGATGATGAAGAAGATCCTGCGCCTGATAAAGTAAAGTCTGATGAGCCTACTATTTTTGATGAAGAGAAAAAGGAGAAGTCTGAAGAGAAGACTGAAGTGATTGAAAAAGAGCCAGCCTGCTATAAAAAAGCTGCAATGTTCTTTGATGCAGATGATGAGGATTGTCAGGCTTGTTCTTACTTCAAGCCCTGTGGGAAGAAAGCAGCTAAAGATAAAGACTAAGTAGTTGAA
>CAZFZD010000102.1:0-2681 GCA_964522895.1 Candidatus Woesearchaeota archaeon
GATATTACTTATTGGGATGCCTCTCTTGATAGTTGGGTTGTCTTAAGTATAGGGGTTGACAACAGCTAATAATAATATACATAAATATATTTAAAAGTTCATTTTTCTTTTATAATTTTTCTTCCTTGAAAAGGAGAAAAGACATGAAATTAAGTAAATGGGCTAAGAAACACGATATGCATTATAGAACTGCATGGAGATTATTTACCGAAGGTAAAGTTCCAAATGCGTATAAACTACCTTCAGGAACAATTTTAGTCGAAGACGAAAAAAAGATTAAAAGAAATAAAAAAGTAATAATATATGCTAGAGTTTCTTCTGGAGACCAGAAAGAAGATTTAAAAAGACAAACAGAAAGGCTCAAGGCTTTCTGTTTGTCCGCAGATTTAAAAGTAGATAATGTTGTTCAAGAAATAGGTTCAGGATTGAACGGCAAAAGAAAAAAACTAATTTCTATTTTAAAAGATGAAGAAGTAACTCATATTATTGTTGAACATAGAGATAGATTAGTTAGATTTGGTTTTGAAATGATTGAAGCTTCTTTGAAAGCAGATGATAGAGAAATTATCGTCGTAGACGAAGATGAATTTAAAGATGATATCGTTCAAGATTTTGTTGATTTAGCGACATCAATGTGTGTTAGAATTTATGGACGAAGATCTGCTAAAAATAAAGCAAATAAAATAATTAAAGCAATTAAGGAAGAAGAATGAAGCAAACTATCGTTGTAGAAACTAAAATTAAAGAAAATATTTCTATGCTCGAAGAGCTAGGAAATTTATATTCTTTTCTACAAAGAAAGTTATACAATCAATTAATAAAAAACAAAATAACTAAAGAGTTTAGAAATAAACTTAAAAAAGAATACATTTTAAAACATCAAATACCTGGAAGGTTATTTAATTCTTTATGGAACGAAACAAAAGCTAAATTAGATTCTTTAAAAGAACTTAATAAATTCAATAAAAAACAAATACAAAATCAAACTAAACAAATTAACAAAAAAATAAAAGGAATAAATTCAAAACTAAAGAAAACTTCTAAGCCACATCAAAGAAATCAATTTAAGTCTAACCTTGTTAGACTTAAAAATAAATTACATAAATTGAATGTAAAATTAGAAAAAGAAGTTAGTTTAAGTTTAACTTTTGGAACAAAAGAATTTTATAAAAAACAATGGAGTGACGATAAATATATAGAAAATCATAAGTTATGGAGACAAGAATGGAATCGAAAAAGAAATAGACATTTCTTTTTCTTAGGAAGTAAGGACGAGAAGAATGGAAATCAATTGTGTCAATATATAGACGAAGATCAAGTCTTAAAAATTAGACTTCCTTATTGCTTAGAAGCAAAAGAAAATAAATATTTAGAAATTCCAGTTAATTTTAAATCAGAAATAGATAAAAAGAATAAACAATATTTTGATTATTTTCATATAGCACATGAAAATAGTCAGGCATTAAGTTATAATTTTATACAGAAAGAGAATGGATTTTGGTATATTCAGGTTTCCTTTTCAATATTTAGCGAAGCTAAAAAAACATATAATGGAACGATTGGAGTTGATATAAATTATAATTTAATTGCAACAACAGAAATAGACAAACATGGAAATAAAACAAAGATAAAAAATTATACATATAGTTCTGAAGATATGAATTCAAAACAGACTGATGATTTTTTATCTAAAGTTGTATTAGATATAGCTCGAAGAGCTAAAGAAAATAATAAATCAATATCTATAGAAAAGTTAAATTTATCTGAATGTAAAGTTTCAGATAAAAAGAAGAGAAATAGAAAAGTTTCATTAGTTGCATATGCTTTATTTAAACAGAAAATTGAAGTAAGATGTTGCAAGGATTCCATAAAATTAGATATTGTAAATCCTGCATACAGTAGCGTTATAGGAAGACACAAATACAGCAAGATGTATGGAATTTCTATACATAATAGTGCAGCATTAGTAATAGCTCGAAGAGCTAATAAATATAAAGAGAAGATTCCAAGCCAAACATGTAGTATCCTCCGTAGCGGAGAAGCATTTGAAGATTTTAAAAAGATTCAAAGATACAAACATAATTGGAGTTGTTGGAATTTTGTTTTAAAACATGTTAAGACTTGTTTTCCTAGAAAAAAGGAAATTCCTTATTCATTGGTTGTATAAACTGTGTTTAAGAGAACAATCAAACTTTAACATGTAATCCTAATATTTAAGTCGTTGAATATTAGGTCTTACACAAATGGAACATTTGTGTATGTTAAATTCAACGGATGAAAACGATGTTCTTTATTCTCAAGGACCTGGTCTGCCTCCTTATTGGGGACCTTTGCCCATTCCCTCTTCAAGTAGTTCAAGTTCTAGTAGTTCAAGCAGTACAGATGAAAGTTCAAGTAGCTCTTCTTCAAGTAGCTCTAGCGAACCTATCCCCTCTTCAAGTAGCAGTTCTTCAAGTAGCTCTAGCGAACCTATCCCCTCTTCAAGTAGCAGTTCTTCTTCAAGTAGTTCAAGTAGTTCAAGTTCTAGCTCAAATATACCTCAATCAAGTTCTTCAAGTTCTGGTGTCGTATCTCCTTGTGATGATGGTGATCCTAGCGTGCTCGTATCAGTGTCAAATAATACATCCGATGTGACCTGGTGTGGAGAAACATGGACGCCTGAAGAAAGTGGGGAAACCAGG
>CAZFZD010000103.1:0-2622 GCA_964522895.1 Candidatus Woesearchaeota archaeon
TTTTCTTTTTTATTAATATGTCTATCTATCTCTTTTTGAATTTCTCTTTTTTTTGCGATTTCTTCAAATTGAGAAATATCTTTCTTAGTTGGTTTTATTTTGCCTTTAACAATAGCTTGCAATCTTTTATCAAAACCAAAATTTTCTAAATCCATACCTATCAATTTTATATCTTTCTTTAAACAAATTTGAATTAAATCTTTTATTTCTTCAGTTTTAACCATCTCAGAAATTTTATTTTTGTTTAAAGCTTCTTCTTTCTTTATTTTTGTATCGAATATTAAATTTTGTACCTGTTCAGATAAAACAAATTCTGGTTCTATTTTTTCTATTATTTCTTTCTCTTTATTAAAATCTTCAATAAAACCATGAGTTTCTCCTATAAAAATAAATTTAAAAGAAAAAAAATCTATTTTTTCCATATTACATCCAATATTTGACTCCAGTTCCACCTTGTAATTCTTTTTTTTCGATTAGATTTAGGCCTTGATATTGGCTTTCTTCAAGTTTTATGTTATTTTTAATTAAAGGTTCTTTTTCTTCTTTTATTAAATAAGTTTTTTGTTTAGTTTTTTCCATTTTTTTATGGCCTCCGAAATTGTTTGCTTTTTTAGTATATTGCTTATTTATAAACTTTTCTACAATTTATCACTAAATAATGCAGAAATTACGTAAATCTTCCGAGAAAACCGGAAACCTTCCGGAAATTAATCCTGAACAAAAACCAAAAAACCATCATAAAGCCAAAAAAGAAGGCTGCTATAATTCAAATTAGAGGCAGGGGCGTTGTAACTATCGACCTAAAGAACCCAGAGCATGTAATCAAGTCCGGAGCCTCTGCAGAAAGGTACTGGAAAAATAGTAGTTTTAGTCGCATTGGGCTAAAACCTTATTCTTTATTCTAGTTTTTAACTCTGTTTACCTTTTTTATGCCTTATTTGTTATGCTCAAATGTAACATCACATCAAAATCGCACATAGGATAATATCCCTTCATAAAGAGAAACATTTATATATAAGTATCGCCCTATAAAATGATATGGAACAGAAAGAAATATTCAAGCTTATAATTGCCGCATTTCATAAAAAACATTTGCCTAGCTTCAAGCCAAGAGAACTTGAAACACCAGAAATTAAGAAGGTCATAAGCATAACTGGCTCCAGAAGAAGCGGAAAGACCTATTACTTTTATCAAAAGATATCAGAACTATTGAATAAAACAGCCAAGGACAGGATAGTATACATAAACCTCTCAGATGAAAGGCTGTATCCACTGAAGCTAAATGACTTGCAATATATACTTGAAGCGTATTATGAGCTCTATCCTCAAAACAAAAATAAAAAGATATTCCTTTTCCTTGATGAGGTTCAGGAAGTAGGAGGGTGGGAGAGATTTATAAGAAGGATATATGATACAGAAAATGTCGATATATTCATTACTGGATCATCTTCTAAATTACTTCATAAAGAAATCCATACATCATTAAGGGGCAGAACATTAAACTATACAATGTTTCCATTATCTTTCAAAGAATTTCTTGAGTTCAATGATGTAACACTCGAAAAGAACTTTCAATACTCCGACCAAAGATATGCAATAAAGAAATTCTTAAACGAATACTTGAACAATGGGGGATTTCCGGAAGTGACTATCAATGAGCAAAAGAGGGAATTGCTGGAAAATTATATGGAGCTAATAATTTATAAGGACATAATTGAAAGATATAAAATAAGGAATCTTGCATTGATAAAGAACCTGATGAAATATCTCTTGACTAATGTATCTTCACCTTTTACTGTTAATTCATACCATAAGGCCCTAAGCAAGGAAATGGCCATAAAGCAGGAGACAATAAGCGAATACTTAGCTTATTTGGAGGATGCTTATGTAATATTTACAGTCAATTTATTTTCATATTCCTTAAAGCAACAGCAGGCCAACCCACGAAAAATATACTGCATAGATAATGGATTAAGGAATGTTGTCTCTTTTAAGTTCTCAAAAGATGAAGGGCGGCTGGCAGAGAATATGGTATTTGTTGAATTGAAAAGAAGGGACAAAGAAATTTATTATTGGATAGGCAGGGGAGAGGTGGATTTTGTAGTTAAAGAAAGGGACAACTCTTTGACCGCCATAAATGTCTCTTATACTAACAAGATTGAGGAAAGGGAAATTAATGCTTTGATGGATTTCAAAAAAGAATTCAAAAAAACAAAAAATTTGATAATCTTAACTAAAGACCTTGAGAAAAAAGAAAAGGGTATTACTTTTATTCCTCTCTGGAAATGGCTGTTGGAATGAATTTGATTAAATAGGATTCTACGAAGTTACTTACGAAGTTTAAATTTACATAAATTTAAGCATGCCATTTTAATTATTATTTCAAGCACATATAAAAAGTTACTTCCTCATGATTGTGGAACAGGTTTTTTATTGCAATAATCTTAAAATCGTTTTCCAGGAAAGTTAAGGCTTACAATGGAAAGAAAGTCTATTGCATCAGCCTCAGGCAGATGGGGAAGGCGCTCGGGGCATGAGTAGCATCTATTTCAGCAGAGAATGGCCCGATCCAAATTGGTGACTTGCTAACAACTTCAAGCACTCCAGGACATGCAATGAAAT
>CAZFZD010000104.1:0-2608 GCA_964522895.1 Candidatus Woesearchaeota archaeon
ATTTATTCTATCTGATATACCAATGAAGCGGATGCGCTAATCTCTACGCTTTTAGGCTGTAGCTGGGTCGAACTTTCGTCACGAGCTGAAGCCAAACCTTCCATCAAAGGATAATATCTGTCGTAACTTGTATCTGCATCAATTGTCACCAGTTTCTTAAGCTCTACTTCGGCAGCATCGGCTATTGCCTCAGCCCTATCCATAGCTTCCTCAGTTGCCATGGCAAGCGCCTCTTCTTCAGCATTCATCTTTGTTTCATCTGTTAATGTATAGCTTACTCTGTCTACGCCATTGGCTCCGGCCTCAACTGCAACATCAATCAGCTTTCCAACATTGTCAATCTCTTCAGTAGTCACTTTCACGCTGTGCCTTACTTCATAGCCGACAACAATGTACTGCTCCTCTTCTTCAAGCCATTTTCTTTTCGGATATATGTTGAAGCTGTAAGTCTCAATATTGTCCTTGTCAACATCTTCTCCTTTCAATGCCTTGAACACTGCATCAGAAAGCTCTGAATTCAGCTCTTTCGCCTCAACAGCGTTATCTGCTTCAGTCCATACATTAAGGAAAAGCTCTGCCTTGTCAGGCATGGTAGTTACTTTGCCCTGGCCTGAAACTTTCAGCACATCAGTCTCTGGTTTCAAATTAAAATCATAATTCGGTTGTACTGCTGCCATGACTATGATGGCTGCAACGAGTCCTACAATGATAAATCCTCCAAATAAGTTTTTGAATTGCATAAGGATTAATAGCCTTAACATCTTTTTAAATCTTATTTAAGCTTCAATTTAATTAAAAATTATAAGAAAATTTTAAATATATATTCTCCAAGCCTATAAAACAAAAGGAGGAAAATACAAATGGACAATTTCAAATGCATTTTACCCTCATGGGACAACATTGAAGAAGTTGCTAAACAGGGCTGCCAGGGCATAAAGGATTCCGACTTTTACCCTGACATGATCATAGCTATCGCAAGAGGCGGCTTGGTACCTGCAAGGCTTTTTTGCGACAATCTTCATGTTAAGAACTGCTATTCTATCAAGGTTGACCACTGGGGTCTTACTGCAACAAAAGACGGCGAAGCGAAATTAACCTATGCACTGGACATGAATCTTAAAGACAAAAGAGTATTGATAGTTGACGACATAACTGATACAGGCCAGAGCATGGATTTGGCCAAAGAACACATCTCAAAGCTAAATCCAAGTGCTATCAAGACAGCAACACTGTTCAATCTCAAGGGCTCGAAAAACACGCCTGACTTTTTCGGGGAAGAAAAGGAATGGGCATGGATAGTCTTTCCATGGAATTTCACAGAAGACATGGTAAATATAATCAAGCAGATAGGTACAGAAAAAGATAAGGAAGAGATTAAGCAATTACTGGAAAACAATTTCGCTGTGAGTTTGGAATCTGAAAAGATTCAGGAAGTGCTGGATCATATAGGCTACTTGGAAAAACAAAAAAAATAATATTTATTTTTTCTTTTTTGTAAGCTTGAATTTCTTATCCAATTTCTTGTCAAATTTTATTATTCTATCTTCTAATTTCAATATCTTTTTTTCCAACAAGAAAATCCTTCTCAATGCATAAAGCATGGCAGCTACTGCACCAAGCAAGATATACATAAGGATTAACATCTGGTTTTCAATTCCCATGTTGATTATCACCTCTTTAATGATTAAATAATTGTGAAACTAATATAAAAACATTACTCAAGAAGTTTAAAGCGTAAGTTTTATATAAGGGTTGCAAATTACTGGAAATAAAAACAGGGGAGGAAAATATGGATGAAGAAGAACTTTTTTATGATGGCGAGGAATATTCAGAGGACATAGATGATACCTGTAAAGATGACGAAGATTACGACAAGGGGCTTGATTTAGGATATTATGATGATGACGATGATGAATAAGTCATCTATTTCTTTATTTTTGATTTGAGAAAGTTTTATAAAGCGGTATTTTGATTTCTTGGACATTAAAAATGAAATTAACAAAGAAAATAGGAGCACTGTTAGCAGCAGGAACATTTGCCCTGTCAGGATGCTGGGACTTCAGAGACAATACTTTGGAAAAGTCTAAGCAAAGCGAATTAAGGAAACTGCCTTTGGAAACAAGATACATCAAATGCGCAGACATGAATAATAACGGCAGGCAAGATTGTATTGTTGCTGGTAACCTGGTCGGAGAGCCTGACAAATGCGGTGTTTACTTGCTGGAAAATAAGCAGTCGCATTACAAACCAAAGCTTTTGCATGACGAGATCGCTATAACTGTACCTTCAATAAGCTTAAGAGATGTAAACAATGACGGGCTTAAGGACATTATAATCAGGAGCAACACTCTTAGTGAAAAGCGCAGAACACACTGGAAAAGCTTTAATCTCATAAATAAAGGCGATTTTTACGTTCTTGAATGATTTTTTCTTTTACGATTGCTTCTTCGAAAGTTTTATATACTACTTAGTGTTTGCTTTACAATAAGATAGTGTTAATAAAACACTAAGGAGGAAAAATGGTAAAGAGCCCACAACAATGTTTGGAACTGACAGAACAAGAAGAGAATCAATTGAATGATTTAGAAAAGAAAATAGACGGAATCTT
>CAZFZD010000105.1:0-2551 GCA_964522895.1 Candidatus Woesearchaeota archaeon
TTTAGTTAGAAATACTTTCAAGTCTTCAAGATTATATTTTAACAAGTCTGCTATAATCTTTTTAAGCATTTCAAAAGCAATTTCTATATTCTTTTCAAAGCTTACATTTCCCTCATATTCAACATGGTGAAATTCGGAAAGATGTGTAGGATCAGCATTTTCTTTTCTAAATGAGTTGTAGATTGAATATACCTGTTCAACGTTTTTTTGTAGTAACATCAATTCAAGATAAATCTGAGATGATTCTGAAAGGAATGCTTCTCTTTCAAGATCAAACCACTTGATGGTAATTGGGCATGTGTCAGAGGTATAATCTATAGCTTCTTTCCCGTATACTGCTCCTGGTGAAGATATCATTCTGGTAGTCATTGGTAGCAAGGCAAATAAAGCATTCAATTTCGAGAAATATTCATTTATAGAAATATTAATCCTATGATTAATTCTTGATATACTTTCCCAATAATCATCGTTAACTAGCGAATTAAATCTATTATAAAATTCTTTTACATCATAATTCATTTGTAATATATTTTTTATTTCTGGAAATAACTTATTGCCTACGTAATCTATAGTTTTTCCATTTGTTTTGTAAGGCCCTAACATTTTACTCCTGGTGAGTAGTTTATAAGTTTATAAAGCTTTCTATAAAATTTTAGTAAAATTTCCGGTATTTTCTATTATGCCTAATCCTAAATCTTTACCAAGAAATCCCGTCAATCAAATCTAAAGTCTCACTAAAGCACTCATACTCCTAATATACCCCGAAGCGCCTAATCACACCTTTCATGGAAGAGGAATTTTTAATGAATCTTTACAGAAATCCTTAGGTTATCTCTCTTCTACCCTCAAAAGCATAATATTTATTAATCTAATCTATATCACTTTACAAAAATGCAATCTAAAATAACTATAAGACTAGACTGGATGGACAAATCCTTATTTGACAAGTTATATAATGAACTCTTGCAGGATTGGAATTGTGGAAAATCTCGCCTTGCCACAATTGAAGGACGTCTTGAAACGCCTAAGGGTCTTTCTTCTGTAGGTAATGACAACCACTTAGCACATCAGCAATTGGTTCAATATAAGGATGTTAAGTGTGTAATCAATGAATATTTTACTTGTAGATGTCAAGATGATGCAAAAGAGCATCTAGCTAATCTTTTGGGTTATTTTAATCCTAAGAAAAGGCATGGGCAAGTTTCAGATATGGAAGTAATGGTTGATATCCATGAAAAGGATGCGCATAAGTTCAATATGTTTGTAGAGCATAAAGGAATAAGAGATCAGGGGTCAATCACACTGGCGTGTAAGGGTCAAAGGTATGAACGCCCAACAAGGATGAGGGTTAGAGTCCCTTACTCCCTTAATCATGAAATGACATCTAAGATTCTCGAAGATATGTACTCCCTTTTGTTTGATGATGATTCTATGTATTCGTAAGGCGCAGAATTTTTCATTCCCGAATGTTTAGGCAATTTCTAAGGCGCCTAATTCCTTTCCAGCCCCATACGTAGAGCACAGAACCAATCAAACCAGCTTCTACCCATTAAAAACAAGAAGCGCCCAATCACAGATTTCATGGAAGAGGAATTCTTAGAACGTTACAAAAAATAAGCAAAATCTTTTGTTTCTCCATAGCTTTTTTAGAAATTTTAAAGTATCAGTTCATAGAGACTTTTATTTCAGACAGGCGCTTGTGGAAATATTTAAACATAGAATCAAGATCGCCAGTAAGATTTATCTGGAAACAGGCTTTCCTATAATCTAATCTATCTGTAGAAAGTTGCCTGAAAAACTCATTTTCTCCCAGAAAGTAATTCGCAAGCAGCCTGGATGATCTTCCATTACCATCAATAAAAGGGTGCACCATACAAAAACCATATGCAAATGTTGATGCAAGCTCAATCCTATCAAGATTGTCTGGGTTAGAGTTTACATAATCGCAAAGGTTCTTAAGGCGGGATTTGACTTTATCCACTGCAGGAAACACTACAGCCCTGTCAACTGCTCCTCTTGATGCCAAAAACACTTTCTTATCCCTAACATTTGAAGAGTTTTCAGGATCAATTAGATTTCCAAGGCGCAAAATGTTTTTTATGTTCATCTTGTCAAATTGTTTTAATAAGTTAATTAAGTTGCAATATCTTTCAGGGCTTACTTTTCTATATGCTCCAGCACCATTTCGTATTGGGGAACATGTTGCACCATCTTTTCTTTTTCTACTTGGAACATAACCACTGCTATGGTCCTCCTTATGGTCATCCCCATCACATATACTTTCATCATAATCATATATTGGAAAAGAGCCGTCATATTTGGGGTCATATTGGAGTTGCCCAGGCAAATCAGTTAAGTAGTACTTAATATTATCAGGACTCTGTTCTCTTATCTTCTCAATCCTGCAAGAATCTGTAAAATGAGCCATCTCCAATCGAAAATATTGAACTATTTAAATAATTTATGGTTTTATCAAGAAATGCCAAAATCCAATTCTTAGAACGTTACAAAAAATAAGCAAAATCTTTTTAAACACAATATATTTTATTCG
>CAZFZD010000106.1:0-2526 GCA_964522895.1 Candidatus Woesearchaeota archaeon
AAACAGCAAGCTTACTACAGGGCAGATTGCAAAAAGGACAGGCATACCTGTAACCACTGTGCATAACAGGATAAAGAAGCTTGAGAAGCTCGGCATAATAAAGGATTATACTGTTCTTCTTGATCATAAGAAACTTGGGTTGCCGATAACCAGCTATGTTTCTGTTAACACAAAGTACACATTGCCTGACGGAAAGACCTTAAAGCAGGAAGATATTGCTAAGCAGATAAGGAAATTGAAAGGCGTTGAAGAAGTTAACATAATGACCGGCGGCATAGATATTCTTCTTAAAGTCAGGGTAAGGCATATTGACGAGCTCAATGATTTTGTGATAAAAAAGCTGAGGAGCATATCCGGCGTTGACAAGACGCAGACTATGATAGTGCTTTCAACTTATTAAGTAAATTATTTAAAGTTCTGTATTATACCGATTCAGTTATGGAAAGGATAAAAACAAACCAATTAAAAGAAATGATAGGGCAGGAGGTCCTGCTTAAGGGATGGGTCCATGAGAAAAGGGACCAGAGCAAAGTCAAGTTCATGCTGTTCAGGGACAGTTCTGGGATAGTCCAGCTGGTTGCCAAGGACGGCCAAATGTTTGATGATTTTTCTAATATAACTAAAGAATCTGTGTTGTCTGTTACAGGCGAAGTCAAGGAAGCCAAAGTCAACAATCCTGAAGTTTCTGCTAATACTGTTGAGGTTGTTGTAAAGGAATATGAAGTCCTTTCCAAGGCAGACCCTGAATTGCCCATACAAGTTGTAAAGGGCAAGGACCAGGCTGACCTTTCTGTAAGGCTTGATTGGAGATGGATTGATCTCAGGAAGCCTGAGAACCTTTTGAAGTTTAAGATATGGACCTTCATGGAGAAGGCTATGAGAGAATTTTGGTACGAGCAAGGGTTTGTGCAAGTGTATTCGCCAAAGCTCATGGGAGCGCCTTCAGAGTCCGGGGCAGAATTGTTTGAAGTGGAATATTTCGGACAGAAAGCTTATCTTGCGCAGTCGCCGCAGTTCTTCAAGCAGATGGCCATGGCGTCAGGGTTTGAAAAGATATTTGAAATCGGTCCAGTGTTCAGGGCAAACCCTTCGCATACTACAAGGCATGACACTGAATTCACAATGATTGACATGGAGATATCTTTCATCAAGTCGCACGAAGATGTGATGAAGGTAGAGGAGAGATGGCTCCATCATGTGTTGTCAAGGGTAAAGGAAGAGTTCGGACAACAGATTAAGGAGACTTTCGGGGCCGAAGTTGTTGTTCCAGAGATGCCTTTTCCGAGAGTTACTATGGAAGAGGCATTGAAGATGCTTAAGGAAGAGAAGAATCATGTGCCTGAAGAGGACGGAGACTTGGATGCGGAAGGAGAGAAGCTCTTGTGCGAGATGCTTAAGGAGAAGCACGGGCATGAGTTTGTCTTTGTCACAGAGTATCCGTGGTCAGTGAGGCCGTTTTATCACATGAAAAAGGAAGGTACTGATAATTTAACAAAGAGCTATGACCTATTATGGAAAGGGCTTGAGATTACGACCGGAGCGCAGAGAGAGCATAGGCACGAGATATTGAAGGAACAAGCAAAAGAAAAAGGTCTGAACCTTGAACTGATAAATGATTATCTGAATTTCTTCAAATACGGTTGTCCTCCGCATGGGGGTTTCGGATTGAGTCCGACAAGAATGATGCTTTTGCTTTTGGGCTTAAACAATGTCAGGGAAGTTACATTCCTGCCTAGGGATACGGCAAGGCTGCACCCTTGAATTTTTCATTTTAATATTTTATAATCTAAGATTAAATGACAATCTTTGGAATATGTTTCCTTACTATTATCTTTTGCTCTTATAACAGAAATATCTTGAGTAGAAGTGTATTCGCCTAATTTTAATTTTACTTCTTTTTGAGAATTAAATTCACTTAAGTTTTCTTCACCCTAGCCATTTTACTCTTTTAATTCTTCAGGGAAATCATAAAAGATTTGGCCTTTCTTATTTCTAAATAAGATTTTGCCGTCATCACATTTATCTATATCTTTACTTTCTCCTCTACAAACAAATTCTTCACATTCTGATAAGATTTTATCTCCAGCAATCATTCTTAAGGCCAAAGTGTCATTAGGATATTGAACAACTTCTTTATTAAATTCTTCATTAATATGGCATTTACCTTTGCTTTCTACAAGGCCATAAGAGAAGGTTCCATCTTTTGATCTACAAACCATAGTTTCTCTATCTCTACAATATAAACAAAGATTTTCATCACTCCATGAAGGATCTATATAATCTCTTGTACCATCAGGACTATATAATTCTAAACTTTTGAAATCTTTATCAATGAAATAATTAACTACTTCTATTCTGCCATCCTTAGCATAATTTTCACATGAAAATTCGACTCTTCTAGTTACAGGATTTATAGTATCCTTCTTATTTGTATCTGAAAAGTCAACTTTTCTAATATTTGGACTTACACTATTGTTTGGCATAACTTCTTTATCTTGAGAACAACCAAAACCTAAAAGCCCAACA
>CAZFZD010000107.1:0-2525 GCA_964522895.1 Candidatus Woesearchaeota archaeon
TTTAGAAGGACCAAATAAAGCACGATAGTAATCTTTCCTTGTCCTGATTACAGGTATTTCGATTTTCATTTGCTCAAATGATACAATCTTCTAAACAAAGGATTATCTGAATCCTTATGCTTATTAAGAAACTTTCCTGTGTCTCCGCCAAGCAGAGCCTTATACATCTTCCTATACTCTTCCCTGTTTTTTGAAAAGTCCTCTTCAACAAAATCTTCCACAAGCTGCCTAGCCAAACCCATCTGCATTGAGCTCTGCATGTAATCATCAGCCTCTGCCCTAAACTTGTCGGAAAACTCAAGCCTGTGGTTTATTGCATAAGGCAAAACCTCCTTGACAGTTTCTAATGAAACTGAATTTTCGCCTTTCAGGAAACTTAAGCATTTTGCATAATCTTTGCAGCTCCTGACAGATGCTCTAGTGCTTGGATTGTTCATAACCTTGCCAAGGGAATATTCCTTATAGTGAGCGGAATCATTTTCACCAGCCTTAAGCTCACTGTTCATATGGTCAAAGAAAGCATCCAGCAAGAGCCCTGCATCAGGCTCAATATCCTGCACATGCAATAGGTAAGGAAATGCCTTTTTTTCAGCAGGCGCCAAGCATGAGCCTTCAAACCTTTCTGAAAAAGAAGCAGACATGCCAGCAAGCTTCTCAAGCTTGGATTCATAAGAAATATTCTTGTCACAGACAATCTCCTGCATTTTGGATGAAAGAGGCCTATCAGAAAGCATGCCCTTGTATGCATCAATCATAGGAAATCCCAAGATTTCCATCTTTGCCTGTTCAAACTTCTGCTTTGCCTTTTCCAAGTTTTCAACCGACCCTGAGGTTAAGATTGAATGCAGCTCAGATTCATAGGATGAGCGCAATATTTTAAGCTTTTTAAGCTGTCCCTTACCCAATCTTGACTCATCAATATCGCTTCTTATATAGCCCTGCAGAAATAACGGAAACTGCACTTCAACAGAAACGTCAAAACGATCCATCAGAGGTGGAGTCAGTTTCGTATTGCCTCTGTCACTGTAATTTGCTGTCGCAAAGAAGGGCATCTTGTCCTGATCTATTGACTCATTAAGATATAGGAAATTTCCGCTTTCTATGCAGTCCAAAAGCATGTTCTGGGTTCCGGGCGGAATCCTGTTAATCTCATCTATGATTTTTGCAGAAGGCGTTTGTGCAAATGTGCTGAATATGACCTTTTCAGTCTCGCTCAACTTTGAGAAGTCCAGCCTTCCAAAAACCTTTTCCTCAGTCAGCTGCGGATGACCCCTTATCATGCCTTTCTCGACAAACTCAATGGGAAATCCAAACAGCAATGAAGACACAGCCTGTGCAGTAGTGGTTTTTCCAAGCCCGTAATTGCCTGTTATTAACTGATTCCTGTTCAAAAGCCCTGTCATCAAGCTGTACATAATAACATCATTTGTACTTCGCTCCCCAATTTCCATGTTGGGGTTGCTGACATAATAGCTCATTGCTATGAAATCAGCCATATCAAATATTTTTTTGCGCAATTCCTTTTTGTATGATTCCATTTTTATACCTAATATTAAGCTAAGTTGGATTTTTGAAAATATTCGGCCTATTTAAAACTTTCTATTTGGTAACTACTCTAGAATAACAACTTACAAAAACCAGAATGAATTCTAACAGAAAAACACAAGAATTTACGCCGAATAATGGCTTATAACATCCTTTGAAGACCAAGCCCTGCAATCTTTCATAGAAAAACCGAGCTTTTCCACATACTGCTTAAGAAGCTCCAAATCTTCAGTCTCAATCTCCAGAAATGCCGGTATTGAACCATATTCATCAAGGTAATTGTCAATCTCAAATACAACTCTATCTAAACAGAAAGATTTTCTGTGCTTTTTCAGCCTTGTATACTGCTTATAGCCCAGTGCCCTTATCAGTTTTTTTGCCTCATCAAAATCTGAAACCTCTATCTCTGTCTCTTCCATTACTTTTGCATCAGAAATCTCAACCCTTTTCTTATGGGTCATGCATACCTTATCGCCTTCTTTCCTCAGCCGGAATATCTCGCCCTTGCTGTCAAGCTGATTGCCAATGTCAAAATATACCGCTTCAAGAATGCCTTCAAAAACTTTTTTTGCACCCAAAGCTTTCAATTTCTCTTCTATCGCTTCAGGGTTTATCTCAAGAATCTTAACTTCAACCTCATTCATCATCTTTTTCTGGTTGTAGTTATTGTAGGCCCAGCAAGATCATATGGTTTTTTATTTAACACACGTTCACGAACGCTACGGGTCTTGAGATATATGGTGTCATTGTCTTCGGCAATGTGTCCGAAATATTTCTGCATGGAAACATATTTCTTTATTGATATGCCTGGAGCCACACGTTCATGCTTGCGTGCTTCGTAATCCTTTTTGCTCATGCCCCTGCAAAGCTCTTCCAAAAGATTCCTATGCCTTTCTTTAAAAGTCAATGGTTTTTTCATTTTTAGGTTGCCTCCTTAATTTTTTTAATATTAATACTTGATTTCTTATAAAGCTTTTTAT
>CAZFZD010000108.1:0-2328 GCA_964522895.1 Candidatus Woesearchaeota archaeon
CATTAGAGACGCTTTACTGTCTTGAGATCATTTATCCTTCTCTTGGCGGCGATGGAAGAAGCAAAAAATTTCCAAAAGACTTTCTGAAGCCATTCAATCCAGGCTGAATCAAAAATTTCATAAAAGATGTAAGTCTTTTTGCTTTTCTTCACCTCGTAGTCTCTGGGATCTTTTATCTCTTTCAGCTTGACAAACTTGTTATCAACTATAAATGCCCGCAGGGGATGCTCGCAGTGCCTTATCTCTATCATGTCCTTTCCTACCTGCGTGTTTATGCCGAGCATAGTGCGTACTTTCTCTATGCTAGTTATGTCAACCTTGGTCAGAACTTTTATGTAGATGCCATTCTCTGCAAGCTCTGCAAAGATATCTATCATCTTCTCATCGTCCTGCTTTATTGTCACCCAGGAAAGGTTGCCTGAAAAAAGAAGTACCTGCTTCCTTGCCTTGCGTAATGAGCCGGCCAGATCCTGCTTGACCTTTATGTTTTCCTCTTCCTGCTCTTCAAAGAATGACTGCCTTTTCTTCTTTGGTACATACTGGTATATGTCGAATGGCGAAAAATCCCTCTTAGTCTTTCCTACTTCCAGCTTTTTCATCAGCAGCTGTTGCGCCTGGGTAGAATTCACGCTGTCTGTAGTGTTCCAGTAGACAAGTTTAACTGCGCCCCTTGTGCCTGGCCTCAGGGTTTTTACTGAAATTGTGCCTGTCTGGGAAGATATCTGGTTCACATAAGAGTCAGCAGTCCTCCAGTTCTTTGCTATAAGAGATGTTATCTCCTGTATTGTCCTTGGCTGCGCATAGACAAACTCATTGATTCGCTTTGTTGTATTTGGATCTAAAGGCATAGCATGCATAATCCTGTTTGGACCTTATATATTTTGCTACAACACTGCTACAAAAAAATGTAAGAAAATCTTTTCACAACTACAACGCCTTTAAGCTGAACAGGTGATAATAATGAGCAAAATAAAGAAACTTGAAAAGACTGTCCAAGAGCTTATGGGCAGAGAAGACAGGAAAGACGAGGAATTCAGGTATGCCATAGTCAGCACAGAGATTGGCGATTTGGGAAAATATATCACGCATGATTCCAAGCTGAACCCGAATGCAAGGCCTCACGGAACCAAGGAGGACGAGATTTTAGCTTATGGCCAGGCATTTATACAGCTGGCTGCGCTGACTTCGTTGAGAGGGATAAGCCTTGAAGAAGCAATAGACAAGGGGCTTGGCAATTGGGTTGATGCTGACTGGAGAAAGTCACAGGCAAAACAGGAAGACAAAATAAGAGGAATGCTGGCTTGTCCAGGCAATGCGAGCGGGGAAGCATATTTAGTTAAAACCATGAAAGAGCTTGATGATATGCCTACTGGGAAGATTGTTGTCACAGATTTCGCAAAGCCCAGCTTGGCACAATACATAACCAAGATGTCGGGCATTGTCACTGACCATGGAGGGAAGACATGCCATATCGCAAGCATCGCCAGGGAGTTCGGTACGCCCTGCATTGTCGGCACTGGAAATGCGACAAAGCTTATCAAGACTGGCGACAAAATCACGCTAAAGATGGTTGACAGCGAATACGGCGAAGTATACAAGATAGCATAAGCTTTTTATATTTACTTTCAGGCTTATGTTATATGGCAAAAGTAGTGAAGCTGAAGGGCTTGCGAAGCGCAGATGTGGTAAAAAGGATAAAAAGAGGAGACATATTCATCTATCCTACTGACACAATATACGGGATAGGATGCAATGCGCTGTTGCCTGAGGCGGTAAAAAGGATAAGAGAAATAAAGAAGAGGACAGACAAGCCATTCTCTATCATCGCGCCTTCAAAGGCCTGGATTGAAAAGCATTTCAAGATAAACAAGGCTTATCTGGAAAAGCTTCCCGGACCTTTTACCTATATCCTAAAGCCCAAAAAGAAAGAGCTGTTTGGAAAAGAGGTTTCAAAGTTCGAAACAGTTGGAGTAAGGATCCCTGACCACAAGTTCACAAGGTTTGTTGAAAAGTCAGGAGTGCCTTTCATAACCACCAGCGTGAATTTCAGCGGACAGGAGCCAGCTACTGCGATAAAGAAAATTCCTAAAGAGATTATTGAACAAGTCGATATAGTGATAGATGATGGTATTTTGGACAATAATCCTTCAACAGTATTAGATTTGACCAAAAGCATTCCAAGAATTCTCAGAAAATGAACCACTTGCCAACTAGTTGCCTTTTGTTACTTTAAATCATGTGAACTACTCATACCCTAACACTTTGTGTTGAGAATATGGCTTCCTGATTCATCAGGGATTGCAACCAATCCCCTCCAGCAGACGCAAG
>CAZFZD010000109.1:0-2317 GCA_964522895.1 Candidatus Woesearchaeota archaeon
GTCTTGAGCATTTTCTTGCCTGCATACTTTATTCTCGAACTGGTCATCATGAAATGATATTTAAAATCGTGCTGGAACATTTCCCTCACTTTCTGCACTAAATCTGCCTGCTCATAATGATGATGCTCCTGATGCTCAAACAATGCCATGATTGTTGAATGGTACAATGGCATTGATGGAATCTTAAACTCTGTGCTTTCAGTCATCCTCATCCATTCTTCCTGGTCGTACGTTTCGCCATAACCCAAAAGCTCTTTTGACCAGTCAACTGTATAAATGCCGTTATTGTGCTCAAGATTGTGCAGACGGTAGCGGTCGGCCATTTCCTCGATATGGAAAATATTTTCCAAGCTATCCTTACTATCCTTACGCTTATTGAAATCCTCTCTTGCTCTTTCAACAACTTCATTATCCTCATCCTCTTTGGAAGGACCGAATAAAGCAAGATAGTAATCTTCCCTTGTCCTGATTACTGGTGTTTCGAATTTCATTTTTTATGGATATCGTCAAGCACAATGCTGCCTATGTCATCTGATGCGCCAACAGGTATAACTTTTACCTTGCCCTCATAGAATGAATCGCCTGATTCCCCAATCTGCACAAAGTATGTTCTTGCACCCTTATCCGCTTCTGAATTCATGAATCTCATAACCTTGGCCCTGTTGCTTATCTTACCATCAGTTATGAGCACATAATCATGTGCTTTTCCTGATTCTGCAAGCTGCTTTACAGGGTTGAGATTGAGTACAGTATCGCCGCCATTCTTGAACCGAAGAAGCTCATCGAGGACCTTATACTTTTCATCTGTAAATCCCTGCAAAGTCGTCCTGTCAGAGAATCTTACAACTCCCACTTCAGCCTTGTTCTTAAGGTATTCCCTTGCTATTACAAAGCTGCTCAGAACAGCATTGGATATGCTTGCAAGAGGGTTTGACATGCTTCTTGAGTCGTCAAGAATTACCATCAGGTTAGGGACTGCCTCTTTCTCGCCGTGATACTCAACCTCTTCCCTTACCCATTTGTTTGACAGTCCGGGCAAGACTCTGCCATAAGAGTTGAACAAGTCTAAATCTCCCATATTGTCTCCTATCTCGAATTTCTCATGCCTTGTCGGATAAAGCCCTTCTGAAGAGATTATGGGGGTCTGCTTGAGCACTACGCTATACTTAAGGGCTAATGATTCGTATACAAAACGGTCGGCAAACAGCTCTGGAGCATCAGAATACCTGCCTCCTGGAAAGCCGCCATCATCCATCTTATCCTTATTTTCATTAATCATCCTTTTAGCATCGGTTGGCGATATCTGGCCGTCCTCAACAAGATCCTTAAGAGCCTTTTTTATCTGCCTGCCTGAATAATCCTCTCTTGAAGGTGAGTTTCCGAATGCAGGCTTTGGATTCTTGCCATCCTTAAAATCTTGCTCAAACAACGGATGAAGGATTTTGCAGAATCTTTTAAGATCGAATCTGTTCCTTTTTTCGCTTTTCTTGACAAATTCAATAGAATCTGTTTTATTGTCGTAATTAAGGAAATTTATTGCCTTAAGCCTTTCAAAGGCTTTCTTTTCTTTTTCTCCAAGCTCTCCATACATGCCAAAATCCCGGTCTGTCATATCCTGGTAAAGGCTTAAAATAACTTTTTCAACTGCTGAGGTGATTTTAATTGACCTGTAGAGTTCATCAATATTCGTGTTTTTGCCTTTTGATGCGATAATCCTCAAATTATTATTTACGTCATCATAGAATTGGCGCTTATCTTCCCCATAGGGTATGTTTTGAATGCTAGATAGCTCTATTATTACCCTCTTAAGGCTGAAAGGATGGAAAATATAATGGCCTACCTCGTGGTCAAGGATTGCTTCTAGCGCTTTTTCTGGATTGAGCCCTGTCTTTTCAACAAAGTCAGGATTGACTTTTATTTCAAAGTTTCCCATATGAATGCCTGCAGTGGGCACTTCATTTGAGAGAGAAGCATACTTTAAAGGGATATGGCCGAATTTGGCTTTTACTTTATTGAAAGCGTTTTCAAGTTCCTGTTCCAAATCTTTTTTCATTTTTCTTTAGTTTCCTTGCTTTGTTTAGGTTTGGTAATGACCACTCCACGACCGTTCCAGCTACGCCCATGGACGAACATGCCGTAAGCATCGATAGGAACTTATTAACGACGATGGCGCGCAAGGCCAAGGGCCGCTCATCGTCTATTTCAGGCTGGCTGTTTAACCTGTATAAGTACGGCTTTCTTCCTTCTTCGCCAATCCACTCATACGCTTCCTCAACCATTGCCAAATCTTTTGTTCCCAATATGGCTTCCATTGTTG
>CAZFZD010000110.1:0-2312 GCA_964522895.1 Candidatus Woesearchaeota archaeon
TTACCGCAACATGGAGAAGTATTTAAACACATTAAAGCCTGACCACCACAAGCAGGACATCTTTCTACATCACATCCTGGTTTATGTTTTTCTCCAGGTCTTGCCCCACAGTCATGACAATTTTTATTTGACATTTTTATTTCTCCATACAATACGATATATCAGTCCACAATAGTTCCAAAAAATATAGAAAAATATTCAATCGAACAAAAATATACATTTTATTTTAGCCGGAGGCTAAACTGGAACTATACGATAATATGATTTCTTTAACTTCATACCTATTCTTATTTTTAGGAATAAATTCATTGAAATCATTTCTCATCAACAAACGTTTTACAAGAACATCTTCTAAAACTCTATTTTTAATATTCAATGCAGAGTTTGCATCTGCATTGAATTCAAATCCACATTTTAAACATTTAAATTCTTCTTGTTTTTTTCTATTTCCTTTTTCTACATGTTTGCATTTACTGCACATTTGACTTGTGTATTCAGAATTTATAAAGCTTACGCTTACTCCATGTTTATGTGCTATTGATGTTAAAATATTTTTAACATCTGATAGATTTAAAAATCTAATTAATCTACTGTATCTAAATCCATGAAATTCATCTGATTTACTAAACAGCTTTCCAAGCAACTTTAAGTCTTCTAGAACTAAATGATTTTTACCACTTTCTTTTGTTTGTTTTATTAAGTGATTGCATTTTTCTTTTATCATATTCTTAATTTTTGTTTGAGCTTTAGAATAAGTTTTAAAGTCTTTCGAAGAAAGACGACTTATTTCTTCTTTCTTTAATCCCATATTTGTTTTATTTTTCTTTTTATTGTCTAAATATTTTAGAAAATCAACATAATCCTGAACCATATTTCTATCGAAATCTATTGTATTTCCATCTTCTAAGCAAAACAAGTTATTTTTAATATTTACATCTACTCCAAGATAATTTGTATTTTCTAAAGCATCAGGGATCTCTCGAACTCCGTCAATTGGAATTGATATGTTAATTTTATTTTTATCTTTAAAAATTACTGTATAACTTGTTGTATTTTGACTTCCTTTTTTATTTTGGTATGCAGAAATCCTATTGTGATATTTTTTACTGTATCTTGTAGGTATTTGCAAAACTCCGTTTTTAAATCCTCCAATATTAATAAAAGCATTAATCGAAGAATTGAAATTTTTATTATATTTTACAATATCCATTTTCACTCTGGATATTGATCTGTAATTTAAAGATTTAAATCTTATTGCTTCTTTATTATATCTGTTTAATACAGATATACGCTTATTTAAAGCTAATTTAAGCAATCTCTCTTCGGAGAATCTATCTAAATATTGAACAACATCTTTATAAAACAACTCTTTATTTTTATCTTTAAATGTTTTCTTTTTTAAATCTTTTGAAATTCCATAATATCCATATCTACATAAAAAAGACATTACTTTTGTGAGCTTAGTGCTTTTGAGCTGAAGCTCAAAAGACATAACGTCACCTTTAATATGATTTTTTGAATTTACTTTATATTTTCTTACTTTGGTTCCCTTTTGTATTTTAAAAATCATTTTGTTTTTTATTTGATTAAATTTGTTTAAATAAGTATCGTATACATCACCAATAGCTATTTGAATTTCTTGACCTGAAAGGTCTTTAATTTGAGTATTAAATTCTTTAACTAATTCAAATTTAGATTTATTTATATATGTGTTAATATTTTTATGTATTTTGTTAGAAATTATATTTTTAAATTCTCTTATTTTTTCAGCTTTATTCTTTAATTGTTCGAACTTAACTTCGTTAAGTTCGAAAGAAGAAAAAGATTTTGAAAAGGTTGATTTAATCTGCATTTTGTAAACTCTCTATTAATTTTTCTGTTTTCCTTTTGTTTCTTCTTTTTCCATACAACCTTGCACAAAAACTAGTTACAAGACTAACAAAGTCTTGCATAAGGTCTTTTTCATTTTCTTCAACTTCGTTGATTACTATAATTTCACCATCAAATAAAGTTTTAATATATTCAAACCCAAATCTAGTTAATCTATCTTTATGTTCTACAACTATTTTTGTTGCTTTATTGTCTTTAAATATTTTTTGAAGTTTAGGTCTATTATCATTCAATCCAGAAGCACATTCTTTAATTATTTCTTTGACTATCCATCCTTTTGCGTTGCAGAAAGAGGCTACTCTTTCTGCTTGAGAATCTAAATTATTTTTATTTGTACTAGAACTAACTCTTGCATAAACAACAACATATTCAGGAGCATGATTTTCATGCGTTTCATCAGGAACAACAATTGTTCCTGAAGG
>CAZFZD010000111.1:0-2202 GCA_964522895.1 Candidatus Woesearchaeota archaeon
TTTATTTTTAACTTTATAGAAATTCATACTTCCATCTCCAATATGAATCCCTGTTTCTTCTGCAAGTTCAGAAGTTAATTCTTCTGGAAAACTTATTTGAGACTTTTTGCTATTTCGCACTCATATGATAATTAATTGATGCTTATAAAAGTTTCTTAATAATAAGAAAAATAAACGTCCCGGGCAGGATTTGAACCTGCGACCGCACGGTTAACAGCCGTGTGCTCTACCGCTGAGCCACCGGGACACGTTTATATAGAGGTGGATAAATTCTTTAAAAAGGTTTCTATACTGCCTGAAATTAATGTGTGAAATGGATGAATCTTTATCATAAAAGCTCCAAAAAGTTTAAAAAGAGAGGTTTTCAAAAGTTTTATATACCTCAAATAATAGGAGAATATTATAAAATGGGAAGAATAAAAACTACATTGATTAAGAGAAACACAAAAAAGCTTATGAAAGAATATGGCGATAAGATAAGCAAGGATTTTGTTGCTAACAAGAAAGTTGTAGATGAAAAAATGAAGGTTAGCTCAAAGAAACTAAGGAACATCATTGCAGGTTACGCTACAAGGCTTAAAAAAACAGAAGAGTAATTAAAAAGGAGGTATCTTAGAGATGTCAGAGGAACAGAATGACCACACCATTTTTGTTGGCGGAAAGCCGTTTATGAATTATGTGACCGGAGTTGTCATGCAGTTTACAACGCAAGATGCCAAAGAGGTTATTGTTAAAGCGCGCGGAAAGTTCATTTCCAAGGCCGTTGACATTGCTGAAGTCGCTTCAAAACGTTTTCTTGAAAATCAGATAAAGATAAAAGACATTAAGATAGACAGTGAAGAATTCAAGAACAAAGAGGACAAGCAGGTAAGGGTCAGCACTATCGAGATTTTCCTCCAAAAGTAATTCTTTTTTTGAAAAATTATTTAAAGCTAATATAGCCCCTTATTTAACATGAGGTGGTTTCGGTTATTGTTCATTGTGATATTGCTTTCTGCCAGTGCTATGGCTAGCAGTGATATCTATGAGCCTGATAACAATACTTCTGTTGCAAATGTTGTTCTTGTGAACGGTTCAAAACAGTTCCATAATTTCAGTTCTGATGATGTGGATTATGTGAAATTTAATGCTACTCAAGGTAGCCAGTATGTTATTGAAACTTTTAACTATAGTGCAATCAGCATAACAAATACAGTAATTACTTTATATGATGAGAGTAGTGAACTGGATTCTAATGACGATATTGAAGCTAATTATACTTATACTTCAAGGGTTGTATTCAATGCTGATGAAAACGGCACTTATTATGTCAAGATCCATGAGTATTCTGGCGATTCAGGCGGCACCTATGCTGTCAGTGTGGATGAAGTGGGAAGGTTGATTCCTGAACTAATAGAACCTAATTCAAATGCAAACATAAGTTCTGGGTTGTTCAATTTTACAGTAAGCATAAAGTGTGTCAATGGGCGTTGCAGGAATGTTACTGCAATACTGGATCCTGAAAGAAAAGATAAGGGAAAATTAAGGAGAGGCATTGTTGAACAGTTCCAGGGCAAAGAAAAGGCAAGCGTGATTGTTGTGTTGAAAGAGAAGGAGAAGGGCTTAAGGATAAATTCTTTTGAAAAAAAGCGCACTTTTAGCTCTTTCAACGGCTATTCTGCAGAGCTTAGTGCTGATGAAATCTTAAGGCTGAGTTCTGATGACAATGTGAAGGCCATATATCCTAATAAAGAAGTAAGAGCACATTTGGATGTGTCTATTCCCTTAATTGATGCGAATGATGTCTGGAACCTGCAATTGGACGGGACCAACATAACTGGAAAAGGAGAGACTGTATGTGTTATTGATACTGGCATAGATTATACTCATGCCGATTTTGGCAGCTGCGATGCAATCAATGATAGCAGTTGTGAAAAAGTTATAGGCGGCTATGATTTTGTCAATAATGATGATGATCCTATGGATGACCATGGGCATGGAAGCCATGTTGCTGGCATAATAGCTTCTGAAAATGATGTTTACAGGGGAGTAGCTCCTGATGCAAAACTGGTTGCAATAAAAACTTTGAATTCAACTGGGGCCGGTAACACCTCAAATGTAATCGAGGGAATAGAATGGTGCATAAATCATGCTGATGAGCTTAACATCTCAGTGATAAGCATGTCTCTAGGCGATGGTTCAAAACACAATTTCTATTGCGAG
>CAZFZD010000112.1:0-2140 GCA_964522895.1 Candidatus Woesearchaeota archaeon
GGGATGTGGCTGCATATACCCTTTTTCATAGAGGGCTACTGCAACTATAGAGACAAAAGTAGTCAGGAAAATCATCAACAAGGTTATCTCTGTTATATAAGGGATTATGACTCCGAAGTTTGCAGGCATGAATGCTAACACTGCTGAGACAAAACCTCTTGGCAGAACAGATCTCAATAAGAAAGTATGCTTCTTGTAAGACTTGTCCATCCTGACAAGCGCCTTTGTAGAAAGGAACCTTGCAAACATTGCAACAATTAGCATACCAATTGCAATAAAGACCAGGCTGCTTGAAAGATTGTTAATGCTGAATATTATTCCCAATAATACAAAAAAGAAAGTTTTTGTAAAAAAAGATATGGCTGACTGGATAGTATGGATTTGGCCCATTGTCCTTCCAGAAAGTGCCTTTATAGTATGTGACTTAAGATTGAAGCGCTTTATCAATTTTGAGGAATTTCACAAAAGCAAGCAGAATGTAAGCACTGCTATTGCGCCGCTGCCTTTCAAGTATTCAACAACTGCGTAAAGTATGAATAATGCGCCCAAGGTGGCAACATAGCCCAATTTTGACTTGAGTTTTCCAAGCATGTAAACCCAAAATATTGCTAACGCTATACCTATGGTCAATGCTATTGCAAAAGAGGAAGCTATTGAAGAGGCGGCGCTCTTGAAAGTTATTGTCTTTGAGACTATAATCTCCATAACTATTATTGCCGTAGTAATGAGCAAAACATCACTTATCACTGACTCCAACATCATTAAATCTTTCAGCTTCTTCTTTACAGAAAGTCGAGTAACAAGATAGGATACTGTTATTGAAGTTGTGCCTGCTGTTATAATCGCAATGAAAAGCGAATTTAAGAAATCCCAATTCAGCACAAAATGTAAGAATGAAGTCGTGCCAAATATTGTCAGGGAAAGCACAATCAATGAAAACAATATAGTCTTTGAAAAATTTTTCACAAGAGTGAATATGTTAAGCGCCAGGCCAGAATCTAACAAGATAATAATAAGGGCAAGTTTTGCGAAAAAAGGTGCGACTTCTATAAACTGCTTTGGATCTATTATGTGGAGTAAAGGCCCAATCAAAAGACCCAAGATAATAAGGAATACTGCTTCAGGTACTTTTGTCCTTTTGAAGAGAAAATTCCCTGCAACGCCGATAAGAACAATAATGCCTATCAACAGTAAGCTATCCATAGTAATGTGTAGGGCAAGAGGCTTAATAAGATTTACTCTTATCTTGCAGGCTGTAATCTAGCCGGATATTCCTCAAAAAAGAATCTTGCCCAAGAAAGCCTGTCCATGCCTTTTTGGTCCGCATGAATCCATAATCCTTCTGCATGTTCTGTAAATACGGGATAGTGTTGAAGCTCTATTGTGCCTGACCAAACCCCTTCATTTGTCTTTGGATGATATATTGACAGCTTGTCACCGTCATCAAGAATGTGCAGCCCCTTATAGTCCCAATTTGTTACTAGGAGAGTCGTTGAAAGGCGAGCTTTCTCAATCTTGCCATCTTCCCATTCCACTGTAGCTTTTGTCAGGCCGTCAAGCGGTATGCCATAAGGCCTATGGGGCTCTGTATGGGGGGTTCCGCCTAAATAGAGCTGAGTGCCGTCAGACAAAATAGGGATTCCTTGTTCATCAAGATGCCAATTTTCTTTCCCATAGTTTTCGTCCAGCCTGTCAGCAGAATATTTTATGTTAAAGCCATATTTTTCCATGAGCCTTTTATCTGCTTCATAATTACCAAACTCTTCTCCGCAGTACAATGAAGAAATTCTAAAATCTGAATCAGCCCACATAGGATCAGGAAGAGGAAGCCATTTGCCGTCAAGAAAAACTTCTATCTCATCCCTAACTTTTCCTTTACGCTCAGGGTTATTTAAATCCCAAACAGTACTATTTGGAAATACAGAACCTGAAACCTTGCTGATAAAACGATTGTCCTGAAATGCCCAATATGCACCTTCTGTACCTGTTTCAGCAAAAAGATGTAATACTCCATCCATAATTTGTTCTAAATCTTCGCGCATGAAATGGAAAAAACATTAAAAGTATTTATAAGTTATGCTTATCTGGCACTGTCTAAGAAGTGAGTGATAACCCTTAAAAGGGAGAATCACCTTGATTC
>CAZFZD010000113.1:0-2094 GCA_964522895.1 Candidatus Woesearchaeota archaeon
CTTGATAAAGTTTTCCTGAATCATCCCTTATCCTAAAGGATAATGCATGTAAATAAGCACCTGCTTTATCCCTTATTGCATTAATTATTTGTTCTCTATTATATCCTAATTTTTCTAAATCAGAAGACATATCTTCAAAATAAGCATTAGTTTCATGAATATGGGATAATGTTAAAACATATCTACTAGATGGAATTTTAGAATAAAAATTATATCCTGTTATGATTGGATTTAACTCTCCATCAGAATCTTTAAATGTTAAAAGTTCATCTAAACATTTAATTGCTTGTTCTTTCTTTTTAGATTTTATACCCTTTAAATCTTTTAGGCTTAACATTTTTGCAAAATAAGGATAAAAAACTTTTATAAAGCTTTCTATAAGGATTAAACTTGATTATGCGTCGTAATTTTAATAGAATCGAAAAAATAGGTGTGTTGGGCATTGTTATTAGTATATTTGGTATTGGTATCGGTATTGGTATTTCACTTTTTTATAGGTTTAAATATTAATACCAAAATAAATGAAATTAAAGCAGATTATGGAAAATTTAAAGAATTGTATTCGAACTTAACTTCATCCAATAAATATTTGGGTGAAGAAATGGTTCTAAGTTGTCCTGCTAATAAAAGGATTTCACTTCAAATGCTTGGAAATAAAAGAGGAATATCAAACACTATTGCTATTAAATGTAAAAATTACTAAATTGACAATACAAAAGAAATTTAAACTAAAATCAGTTCTTTTATCTTATGTATTCAGACTTGGTAGTGTTTGATGGGGAAAAATTTGACTTGGGTTATGATAATGTCTATAAGGTCGCTTATTCTAAAGACCTGAAAAGAGTCAAGGACGAAAAGCTGAAGATTGTTGAATGTGATGAGTTCAATCTGCATGAGGTGCTGAAGAAAAAAGTTGCTGATGTAGTGCTGCTAAATGAGAAAAGCCATAAGGACCATCTTCATTTCAGGAAGACCGCGCTAAACCAAGTGACTGCCAAGCTCGCAAAAAAGAACGGGATAATTATAGCTTTCTCACTGGCAAAGCTGTTTAATGCAACGAACAAGAGCCAAGTTATGGGAAGGTGGATGCAAAGTTTCAGGCTGTGCAGGAAATATGGGCTCAAGGTGATTGTTGCCAGTTTTGCCCTTAACAAGCATGGTATGAGGAGCCCACATGACATCATAGCCTTGCTTAAGGTGCTGGGAATGACAGGCAAGGAAGCAAAGCAAGCGCTGAATACTGCTCAAGATAAAGTTGAAGAAGTGCCTGAAATAAGCAAGGGTGTTAAGATTGTAAAAGATGAGGATTAATATTCTAGTAAAAACTAATGCGGGTAAAAGCGAGATTCTTGGAAAAGAAAATAACACTTATAGGGTGAATGTCAAGGCGTCTCCGGAAAAAGGCAAGGCCAACCTTGAGGTTATAAAACTGTTCCACAAGAAATTCAAAAAGCCTGTAAACATGGTAAAAGGTTTCAAGAGCAAAGAAAAAGTATTAGAGATAAGCTAGTTCTTCTGAAAACGATAACTGAAATTACTTTTTTTCACATCTAATTCTTCCCCAGATTGAGCATCTATCTGTATGCTTAGCATTTTCATGGTTGCTGTGACAAAAGTCACTGTCCAAATAGGGGATTCAGCCTGCTGCAACATAATCACTGCTGTCTGCGCATCTTCCATGCCTTGATGCTTGTAAATCTCTTTTGATTTGGCAAGAATGTCTGCAAAACTTGTCTTTACCTCTTCAAGCTTCAATTCCATTATCTTGCCCTTTTTCAAGATGTCCTGGTTCTTCTTTAACTCTATCTGTTCGTCCATGATAAAAGTCATCATCTTTTTTGTTTCAGGAAGATAGAAATTTACATGCCACGGCTTTTTCTCAAGCTCATTAATTGCAGCCATTAAGGCAAAAGATGACAAGTAGGAAATCGGGTTCTCTTTCTTAAAATCCTTAAATTCGGGGCTTGATTCAAGCCTTTCAAAAACTTGTTTTGGATTTTGCATAACAGTTAGAAATTTTAGAAGTTATTTAAAGGTTTTTAATTAAAGTACTTATTAAGCTAAAGTGACTGCTGGAGTGTATAGAATACGTTT
>CAZFZD010000114.1:0-2051 GCA_964522895.1 Candidatus Woesearchaeota archaeon
TAACGGGCTCTGATAAAGCATCTATTGTATTTTTTTCTTCTAATGATTCTAAAATCTTTTCAAATTTTTCTTTATAGTCAACATTGCTAGGCCTATGTAAAGTTAATAAGATAAACTCTTGAGGATTTAAATTTAGTTTTGAGATAGTTTCTTTTTGTTTAGCTTTTTTTTTATTTTTTAATAAAGTATCAATCATAACATTTCCCACAAAATGAATTTTATTTCTATCAATTCCTTCTTTAACTAAATTGTCAATAGCATCTTTTTCAGTTACAAAAAGGAAATCAGAAAGTTGATCTGTTAAAATTCTATTTATTTCTCCAGGCATATTTTTATCAAAGCTTCTTAATCCAGCTTCAACATGTGCAACTTTAATTCCTAATTTAGAAGCCACAAGAGCACAAGCAATTGTTGAATTAACATCGCCTACAACTATAACTAAATAGGGTTTGTTTTCTAAAAGAACTTTTTCAAAATTAATCATGATTTCAGCAGTTTGTTGAGAATAGCTTTTAGATCCAACATTAAGGTTGATATCTGGCTTTGGAATTCCTAACTCTAAAAAGAATGAATTAGACATAGAATCATCATAATGCTGGCCAGTATGTACAATCAGAGGGTTAATTTTAGGATATTTTTTAAAAGCTTCAGCTAATGGAGCTATTTTCATAAAATTAGGCCTAGCAGCAACTATAGAGATTATTTTCATATTAAAATTTGTTGTAAAAGCTTTTATAATGGTTTCGGAACTATAAATCCGTGTGTAGCCAGGTGACATATGTCACCAGCCCATTTTTAGATTAGAAAAATGATAGATTTCTTCTGGAAACCTAAAATTTAGGCTTTCATGAGGTCTATGATGATTATATCGGTATTTTAATCTCTTAAGCTCTTGACATATGTTTATTTCCTCCTTGATTGTTCCAAATAACCTTTCTACTTTGCCATTAGTCTGTGGTCTTTTGACCCTTGTTCTGATGTGTTCTATTTTATTTTTCCTGCACCAGCTGTCAAATTTGCTATGCTTACTTTTTCCACCATGTGGTGAGCCGTTATCACTAATTATTTCTCTTGGCCAACCAAACTTTGCTATTAGTCCATCTAAGAAATTTGTGACTAATTTAGTGCTTACTGTATTTGTATGTAGCATGCCTAAACAATATCTTGAACAGTCATCAATTACTGAAATGATTCTACCCTTTTTTTCCAAATTCGCTATCATCTATATGCCATAGCGAATTTATGTGGTTTCGCTGGAAACGCACATATTTAACTCTTTGATCCCTATTATGCTCTTTTCTTGTTAATCCAGATTCATTTAGAACTCGATTAATCGTATTATGGGAAAGCTCTAATTGAGGTAATAAAAATTTTATTTTCTTACATCCCAGCCTGTTTTTTTACGCATTGTTAGAATCTCTTCTCTTGCTTGATCTGTAAGTTTGCAATGTATTGTTTTAGGTTTTCTAGATTTATCTCTCAGATTCCATGAGTCTTCTGCTGAAAACTTTTTTTGCCACCTTTTCAATGTCCTAATACTCACAGAATAAGAATTCTCTTCTTTAAGGATTTTCTTACATGGGGAATAGGACTTTTGCTTAATGGTCTCTACAGAAGATAGGCTTAACCAATTGTTTGGTGAAAGTGATGAAGTATTATATTTATCCAATCAGCATATAATCTTAGAACAGGGAGAAACACAAAGTCTTGAGGTTTATATTAATAATCTCGGTTCTTCTGATAATGTCGGATTTGCTTTTGATGTGGAAGTCGTTGATGCTCCTGGAGATATAGAATTAAAGGAGTTATCTAATTGGTTCATTTGGAATAAGGAAGTCAAAGAATTTATACAGCGCCCGATGGTTGTAATACTTGTACATGTTTCTTCATTCCTTTAGGTTGTACAAAAATGTATTGTTTTAATGATTTATTTGAAGAAGCTGAATTGATTTGTAAAGACTATTGTAATAATCAAGATAGAGAATCTTATTATAATCCAGAATTTTCGAAATCAGAATATTTTGAAGATAGAGATTGTGAAAGTATCTTAC
>CAZFZD010000115.1:0-2039 GCA_964522895.1 Candidatus Woesearchaeota archaeon
CGCATATTAAAAAATGGAAATAAAAGAATTTGCAAAAAAATTGATAGAGGAGTCTGGAGATTTGGTAGATGACATAGAACTGTCAATAAGTACAGGCAAATCTCTGGAATATGAGCTGAAGAACGAGGACATTGCTCCAAACCTTTCCCTGGACCAGGCCAGCATAGGAATAAGAGTGCTTAAAGACGGAGCATTAGGTTCAAGCGCAATAACAAGGCTTGATTTGGATGAAGCTATGATAGCCATAGATAAGGCTCTGAACAACATGAAGCCGACATTGCTGAAAAGCTTCTCCTATTTTGAAGATATTCCTGAGATAGAAAATTTTGATCCTGAAATCCTTAAGATGTTTGACAAGCCTAATGAACTGAGGCAGATTGCAGAAAAAATGCAGAAACGGCTTTACGATAATGCTGACAAACTTGAAAGTTTTGAAGGCTCAGTAGGGATAATGTATGGCGAACGGCAGATAGCCACAAAGCATGGCAGCGCATATTCTCAGGAAACAGTTTTCAGCGCATTTGCAGAAATCAATAGCGCAGACTTTGATTTTGTCCAGGGTTCATTCAGGCCCAAAGATTTTGAGAAGGTCAGCGACTTGGCATTGAAGCTTTACAATGAGCTTCCTGACAAGTTTGTGACACCAGCAGAATTGGGCATTGACAAGGAAAAGATGGAAGTCATTCTAGATCCTCTTTGTCTTGAATCAATCTTAAGGACCTTGCTGGGAGAAAAAATTTATGGCAGTTCCAAGCTCAATAACCTGACAGAACTTGAGCCAGGACAGCAGGTTGCTGATAAAAGCTTAACACTGATAGATACAGGCATAAACGATAAGCTTTCCACCAGCTCGCCTACAGATGATGAAGGTTATGCTTCAAGAGAAAATGTGATAATTGGGGATGGAAAATTCAAGCAGTTCATTTATGATGCGCTTACTGCACTTAAGGCCGGCACTAAGTCCACTGGCAACGGCTTGAGGCGCCCCATTCTTGTTGAAGACAGCAATGAAGCTCCTGTGAGGGAATCCTTGCGCGGCCTTTATGTCAAGGCTGGTAACAAGAGCTATAATGAGTTGTTAGCTTCAATAGATAAAGGCATATACGTAAAAAGCCTTTTAGGGCTCCATGGCGCAGACAAGTCCAGGGCATCCTTTGTTGCAGGAGTCCACATTGGAAGGTCAATAGAAAACGGCAAGCTTGCCCGGCTGTTAGCTCCCGGAGTATGGAATCTTGGCGCAAATCTTTTTGATTTGGATGGCAGGAAAGGAATGCTAAACGAGATAGAGATAAGCAGGGAACAGTTCAATACGGGTTCAGCAATTCTTCCATGGGTAAAATTCAGGCTTTCTATGTAAAAATTAGCGAAATTATTTAAATCCAAGCAATATTTCTCAAAGAATTATGAAAAAGTTGACAGAGATCGTAAGCTCATTGATTCTTTCATCAAGTTTATTGTCATGTTCCTCATTGACCATTTATGATAACTTACAATTAAGGAAACCAGACCCTAAAAACGTTTTCATTCCTTGCAAAAGAAGTATTGAGAATTATATGTACAGGATATTTGAATCAGGATTCCTGCGCAAAAAGCAATCAATAAAGAAAGAGATTTTTGACAATTATTATGGGATTTTTGAAAAAGATGCCTATGGCAAAAATACCCTTGGCTCATATTTTAATAGGACTGACACTGTTGCATTAAATGAGATACTATTTGTAAATAAAATAACCAGGGGCAATGTCACCTATTTTGTCGCTCCAAAAGCGAATGCAGCAGCTATCTTGATCCATGAGCTTTTTCATGACTTTTGGTATAATGATTTAGTAAGTCCTAAGGAAAAAGAAGAATTTTCAAAAGAATCAAGAAAGATTTATGAGCGGGCTCTTTTGGCCACAACAAAAGAGAGAAAATTGGATTTTCTTGAAAGCATAGGGCTCAAGAATGCTAAAGAAGAGCATTTCAAGCCGTTCTTGGAGCTAATGGCCTGTGAGGAGAATTATGATTCTGAAATATTTTTCAGCACAGAACTATATTCT
>CAZFZD010000116.1:0-2022 GCA_964522895.1 Candidatus Woesearchaeota archaeon
CATCCGGTTTCTTATTTCAACATGACGCCACACACCCACCTCAATATATATCTCCAGATGTAGAAAATATCCAAACTATTTGGAAACTCACAATGGATCATATCAAGGAGATATTCAGGCTTGCTGGATTGCAAGGAGGTACTAGTGATCTTTATACATCTCGTTCAGGAAGACAATCTCAGATGTCATTTCTTGGAGTTAATTCCTCTTTAAAAAGGAAATCCTCCAGTTATGAAGCTGCTGAGAATGCTATTTCAGAAATGGTGTATAGGCACTTAGGTAAAAATATTGAAGAATATAAGAAAGTTAAATACCCAACCTCTTTTGATGTAGTTGCTTTGGCTGAAGAGATAGACAGTATGTTCAGAATCATGGGTAAGAATTTTAGTGAGACTTTAAATAAGGAAATGCTGAAAGATATTTCTCGAAGAAGTCTGCCTCATATTACAGAGGATAAACGTAGTTTAATTGAAAGTGAAATTGAAGCTGGAGATGGTTTTGTTGAACCTGAGTCTAATTCGGGTATAACAAACGAAAGACAAGGGGATGGAAATCCTAATACAGAACAAGGAAATTCATTTAAAGACAAAGATACACTAGAAAAAGAAGAGTCTACACACAGACGCGAGGAGTAGTGGATTCTACTTAAAAACCAACTTATGGAGGTAAGTTTATGAAACGAGAGGAATTAGAAGAAAAAGCAAAAGAGTTAGGAATTGATTTTGACGAAGACACTGATGACGAAGAGCTTGCCGGTAAAGTCAATGATGCTATAGATGATAAAGATGATGATGACGATGATGATCCAGCCAAGCTAAAGGAAAAGTTGTCATTTAAAGAGAATGAAGCTAAGAAGGCTTTTGAGGCAAGAGATCGTGAGAAACGTAAGCGTCGAAAGATGCAAGAGGAACTTGATAGTCTAAAAGAAAAGTTTGGTGATCTTCCTGATCCTGATGAAATTAAAGGTATTAAGGAAGAGTATGAAGAGTTAAAGAAGTTTAAGAAAGAGCAGGAAAAAAGGCGTAAGGAAGAAGAAGAAAAAAATATGAGTGAAGTTGAGAAACTTCAGGCTCGACTTGAATCTGTAGAGAAAAATTACTCAACTAAACTTGAGGAAGAGCGAAAACGCCGAGAGGAAATTGAAGAGCAGCGTCAAAAAGAATTAGAGCAAACAAAAAAGCATGTTCATCAGTTACGAGCACATAAGCTTGAAACTGAAATTATGAAACATGCTACTAAATATAATGCTTGGAGTCCAGAACAGATTGTGAGGCTGACAAGGCCGGATTTTATCTATGACGAAGATTTGGATGAATTCTTCTATTATAAGAAAAATGATAAAGGCAAGAAAGAGGAAATTTCTGTCAAGGATTATGTACAGGAGTTCCTAACTGCACCAGAGAATGAAAATCTGGTGAAGAGTGAGGCTAATCCAAACTCTTTTCATGCTGATGGACAGCATGATAAAAAAGGTAAAAAGAAGGAAAAAGGTAAAGAAGATAGTAAATACGATCCCGAAGATCCTGAAATTGTTAAGAAAGCGGAAGCTGAGAATATGACTCCAGAGAGATATATTAGAACTCAGGAGTTACGTGATGAAAAAATGGCTAAAGTTCAGGCAAATCGGGAGAAATCTAAACAATAAAAGGACGGTGACTATATATGGCTGAAATTAAGTTTGGTCATGTTGAAGGCCCAGGTCATGGGCGGGAGTATCCTGTCGCTGCTTCCCAGTACTTTGCTCGTAGGGGCGGAAAGTTTATCTACCTAGTTAATGGTGCGGTAACTCTTTGTGCTTCTGATTCAGATAAAGTTATGGGTTGGGCAGAGACTCCTAAAGACACCAGCGGTGAAGATTCTTGGGCTTCTAGCTCTACTGCTAAGAAGGATAAGGTTTTTGTAATCACTGGAATGGATGATGTATATGAACTCACTTACAATGAAGCTGCTGCATCTCTTGATGCATCTCTAATTGGTAAGGGAGTAGGTCTTGTAAATGCTACTATCGGCAACAACACTGGT
>CAZFZD010000117.1:0-1971 GCA_964522895.1 Candidatus Woesearchaeota archaeon
AAGAAAATTAATTTATTTCATACTACTATTGGTGAAATGGCAGATATAATCCCTAGAGCAATGGATGAAAAATCCTTTGAAAAAACAGTTTTTGAAACTTTGATGACTTCTAAGAAAGTTGATGTTAAAAAGAAATTAAATAAAATGTTTGAAGAGGTTAGAAAATCAAAGAGATTTCAAGAAGACATAAACAAATTGGATAAGAAAACTTTGGAGGTTTTTGATTTATCCCCTGTAAAAAATGAATAAAAGCATTTTGAAAAAATTTGTAGAAGATTATTTTAGTCTAAATAATGTAAAATTTACTGTAAACGAGCATAATATTTATACTGCTGAATTTATAGGATTATTGGCAAATAAATTAGGAAAAAAGCGAAGCTTTGCATTTAGTAGAGAAGTAGCCGATGATTATGGGGTTGAATATCTCTCTTTGAATAATGATCTTATTAAATATATTTTGAGAGATAGTACACAAAAGGGGCAATTGATGAAAGCGAAGCTTAATGTTTCTATGATGATAAAAGATAAGCTAAAGCTAAATAAGAATGTACTTATTAAATCCGAGACTAACAAAAAAGAATTAGCGATAGGATTCTTATTTAAGGTATCTTCTAATGATCTAATCTCTGAGACCACACCCGAGTTTTTACAATATGTTGTTGTTGGTTACAATGATGGGTTTGTATTTCCTGAAGAGATTATCGAAGAATTTCATAATTTTGAGTTTGAGGATGCGGGTTTTCGGTTTGATACAGCCAATGTGAACAAATGCCATACCGTGGCGTATGAATCTCTTACGAGCTTTCTTAATTCTAAATATTCTGAACATGAGGCTGCAAATAAACAACATTTTAAGCAAAGAATTGAGGATCTTAAGAATCGTCATGAGCATTTTATTAAAGTCTGCAGAATAGAGGAGAAAAAATTAAAACAAAAATTAGAAGAATGGAGGGACAAGATTGAGCATGCGAGGACTTACAATGCCAAGAGAAAATATAATCTAGCTAAGAAAAAAACTGATAAAAAGTTTAAGGAATTGTATAATCAGAATAAACAAAAAATTAAGGAGAATTTTATAAAAACTAACCATAGAATAAAGAAAGAAGAATCAAAGTATGATTTTGAAGTAAAAGTACAATTGCTTTCTGCGATTGTTTTCCAATATGATATTGCCCATTTGAAATTGTTATCTTCTATTACAAATGAAGAATGCGCAATCACATATAATAAATTAATTAAACAAATTCAAAATTATGTGTGTCCTATTTGTGGAAAAAATGCTCAAGAGATACTTTTAAGTGTTGAAGGACATTTTTGTTGTCCTAAGTGTACTTCCTTTTATTCTGCAAAAAAAGGCTATTTATGTGAGAGAGATAATGTTGCGAAATGCTTTATGTCAGGAAAATTAGTTCCTAAAAACAAATCATTTAAATGCTATTCTTGTGAACGTTATGCCGAAAATAGCAGGTTAAAAAGAGATGCATTAGGGAAACTTGTTTGCGGTATTTGTTCTGAAACAACTTATAATGGAGAGATTATTAATAAAAAAGATGCTGTATATTCCAAAAAGTATCATGCCTATTTTAAACCCGCTGAAGTAAAACGATGTAAATATTCAAAAGATTATTATCCTAAAAAGCAATTAGTTATGACTTCTGGTTCTCGCAAATCCATTTTTAAGAAATTTATTAAGGATTGTGAGATTACGGGATTAACATTTACTCCTAACGAAGTTAATGGAAAAATCTCTAAGTTGGCAATGGAGTTAAAGGAAAAATCTAGTGAAAAGATTAAGTATCCCAAATTGAAGCAAGCAATAACTAAAAAGCAGGTTGAATTTAATGAAAATAAATATTGGGCTTTAGTTAAGGTTAAGAGGCTTTTAAGATCTAAGTATGTTTTATATGATAAGGTTAATAACAAGATTATATCTCTTTAGAGAAGGAGTTATTTAGGCATATAAAGTTATAG
>CAZFZD010000118.1:0-1926 GCA_964522895.1 Candidatus Woesearchaeota archaeon
TTTTCAAGTTTAAATATTATTACTGTTTAATGAGAATAAATCAAAAAATATATAAATAGAGGACTAAATCTCTGAAAATATGTTATTGCGTCAAACTGAACAAGATCAAATTGATATGCAAATGCAACAGATTAAATTAGGTCTTGAAACAAGCGAAGGGACACAATTATATGATAAAGCAAATTCTGAATTAGAAAAGATGGTTCAAAAGTTTGAAGGATCAGATTATTTGCTTCCCTCATTAGAATTTGTTGGCGGCATTGGTTATAATACAAGAGATGGCAACGTAATTTTGGAAGCAATTCATTTCGCGTCTGAAAAACCAGAACAATTGCCTTATTCCGGTAAGCAAGAAAAGGAGGGATGTATGGCTTTTAAGGTTCCGCACATAATGAGTTACATGCGTGCCAATGGACCAGATTCTTCTTTTGCATCGATTGATACTGCTATAGGATTTATTAATGTTGGAAGATCTTATAGTGCTAAAGTATTATCAGAGGTTCTACTTAATAGTGCTGAAGACATCTGTATTCAGGGAGATAATGCGCTTTCACGATATTTACAAATAATGAATCAAGAGGCAGTTGTTAAAGGGATTAATGAAAAGAAAGACTTTGATTTAGACTATTTTTATTTATATCTTAACAGAAATAACGTAATTAAAACAAGAGAAGGAGGAATTGGAGCATTTGCAGATATAGCAAAAGTAAATGATCCTGAAATCCTAGAATTTTCTGAAAGGATAGCCAAATGCTATGGTTTATCGGATTTAGCCACTGCAATAATGTCGATTTGTCAAGCCGGCAAGCTTACTACTATTAAAGGTGAAGAATTATCCACCACTGCTAACTGTATTTCAGATGTTGCTGCTAAAACTCTGGATGAACAAGCAGTTATGTCTGTTGTAGAGGTTGCTTCAAATTATGAATTAATAGAATTAGAAGAGATAATGAAAACAATCCAAAAGAACACTTCGCATGTTTCAGAAGCTCTTGTTGAAAGACGCAGATTGCCATATAAGGCAGATTTTGAAGCAGAAAGGGCTGAAATTGCAGACTATGTTAAATTAATGGCAGATGCATTTAATTTAGATTCGGTTAAGAAATTAGGTCCCTACTGTAGAGAAAGCAAGTTGAAATTTTTTGGAAGTAAATTTGCTCCTGGAGCTAAATTGGATGAATCTGAGATTGCGGCACTTTCAGTGGGACAAGATAGGTCAGGCATTTTTTTATCAGCTGATTGCATTGGAGAAATTGTTGTAAGGACTAAATCAACCGAAGCGATTGAATCTGTTGTTAAAACACTATTTGCTGAAACAGATCAAAGTGAAAACGCTCTTCTCATTCAAAAGGCAAAGTGTACTAACGATGTAGAAATAATTAAGATGATGGCCAATTATGTGCTGGACACTGATACTAATTTTATTTTGGGGGACAAGTGGGATTCGAACCCAGGATCGCTTGCAATAGCTCAACAGGCAAATGCAAGAGCTTTATATAGCATGGATTCGAGTATAGCTTTACATAAGCCATACATTCTAAAAAAAGCAATTGAAATTGCATCCGCATACAAAGATAGTACGAAACCAGTGTTAGATTTTTTCTTAATGGTTGCTGAACGATACGCTGGAGATAAGGAACGCATTTTAGAAGTAGGTGATGATTTGCTTAATGGGCGTGCTTCTATTGAAGATATAAAGGATTGTTTAAGCCACGATTGAAAATATCTGAATGAACGGACCAACTGCAATAAATGCGTAGTACTCCCTTTAGTAAATATCAATGTTCATTTGACTATTTCTCGATAAAGATATAGCCCAGGCTAAAGATGCCCGCAATAATAAAGCTGCTGATGAACGGGTAAAAACCTATCCAGAATATAAGCATCAATATTGGAAAAACAAAAATCCTTGCCAGATTGAAGATA
>CAZFZD010000119.1:0-1901 GCA_964522895.1 Candidatus Woesearchaeota archaeon
GGAAAGAAAAACTTCTTTATGCACTTACTGAACATGATAAAAATATTGAAAAATATAATGAACAAAGTAAGGTGGTTTTAAATAGATATTTACCAACAAATGAAAAATCTATTGATATATATGATAAGATGATTAAAAAACTATTTAAACAGCAACCAAAGCTATTTCTCCTATGTATTTGGTAAAGATTGCAAGCTCTCAGGGAGGCATGCACAAAACCGGAAGCGAGCAGGCCCCAGAACTCATAGTGGAGGCAATAAGTGACTTCTACAGCAATGAGGAAGGCCATAATCACAATTTTATCATCGACAAGGTTACCATAATAAACAATAACCTGGAAGACACTAATCAATCCATATATGGGAAGGCAGAAGAGCTCATGGACAACAAGTGCATTTTCCTGGGCGGAGACCATTCAATCACTTACCCTCTATTCAGGGCTTTTGCAAAAAAGCACAAGAATCCTGGAATTATAGTGTTTGACGCGCATCCTGACTGTGTAAACAGTTTCCACCCTCCTTCGCATGAGGACTGGCTTAAGACATTGATTGAAGACAAGGAACTGAAACCGGAAAATGTGATTCTTGTTGCAACAAGGAACATTGACCTTACTGAAAAAGAATTCCTGGAAAAGAACAATATAAAAGCCTATCACGCAAAACACATGAGATACAACATTGACGGCATCTGTGATTCAATCATGGAAGCTGCAAAAGATTTTGATGCATTGTATGTGTCAGTAGACATCGACGCAGTTGACCCTGCATTCGCTCCAGGCACAGGCTATACAGAACCTGCAGGCATGAACAGCAGGGATCTTGTCTACATGATTGGAAGGATAAAACGTTTGAAAAATTTCCGTGCAGCAGACATAGTGGAAGTAAATCCTGAAAAGGATGTCAATGACATGACAGTGAAGCTTGCCGCTAAATTGGCAGTAGAATTTTGGTAATACTTTTAAACAACCATACATTGGTTAGATATTATGAGAACTTTCGTATCTTTCAGCATTTCAGATGAAGCAAAGGATTATGCTTACAAGCTGCAAAAGCAGATTAATAATCCGAAGCTTGCTAAGATAAAATGGAACTTCAAAAAGAACCTTCATATCACTTTAAAATTTCTTGGGGAAGTGCCTGAAGAGAAACTGGAAGAGGTTAAGCAGGCATTGAAAGAAGTTGAATTCGAGCCTTTTGAATTAACTACTGGGAATGTAGGATGTTTCCCTAGCAAGCGGAACCCAAGAGTGGTATGGCTTGCGCTGGAACCTGAAAAAAATGCAATAGCATTGCAGCAGAAAGTTGATGAGGCCCTGCTTACAGTATTGCCTACTGACCAAAAGTTTAAGGCTCATTTGACCCTTGGCAGGGTTAAGCTAATCAAGAAGAAACAGGCATTCGTGAACCATTTGGAGAATATTGAAACACAGGAGATTAAATTCACTGTCAAGGAATTCCAATTGATGAAAAGCCAGCTCAAATGCGAAGGACCATCTTATTCTATGATTGAAAACTATCCTGCGAAAGGCTTTTAAAGCTGAAAGAGAGCAGTTTTTTAAATGTTAAGCACGCTAGTCACACAGGACAGGGAAATTGAAGACCAGATGCTGCAATATTATCCTGGCAAGATATTTGAACAGAATTATGAAAAGAACATACTATTCCCTGATTGCAAGGTTTTCATGTTCAAGGACCTTGATAATGAAGAGCTTGAAAGTTTCCTAAAACAGTTTAAGGACAAGGAATATGCCCTTTACAGCGAGGGAAGGCCAGTCCATTTCAACAGGCCTGACAAATTCAAGATAGACTGGAAAATATATCTTAATCAATTCTTTTCAAGAAATTAAGGGCACTGTCTGATTCTTAAGTGATTTTTGGCGGATTTCAGTCCGCTTCGCGGCT
>CAZFZD010000120.1:0-1830 GCA_964522895.1 Candidatus Woesearchaeota archaeon
TTCAAGAATTTCCTGAACTCTGTATTTTGATTATTTGGTGTTGATTTATTTGCATAATACTGGCTGCCGTGATCAGTCATCACGGCTTTTGGCTTAGCATATTCTGAAATGCCAGACTTCAAAAGAGCAATAGAGTTTTCTGTTGTGGCTCTTTTGAATAAGCAATTGCTCGTTACCAAACGAGTCCTGTCATCAATGTAAATACTTAATTGATTCCCCGTAAAAGGATCATAGGATCAGTCTGTATGCCATAAATCGTTAGGATAAGGTAATTCATACCTCACCCATCTTCTCGGTTTTTGCTTCTTAATATTTGGAACAATCATATTATTTCTGATAAGAACTTTTTCAATTTGCCTGTGGCTTATCAAGAAACCTCGCTTCTTGAGCATCTGCTCAATCCTGGAAGGGCCATAACCAAAACGCTTTCTGATGTCTAGAATAACAACTATTGCATTTTGATTCAGGACGACCTCTGGGCGTCCTGTCTTGTGGTCTTTGAGTCCATCCCAACCTTCTTCTTTGTATTTATTAACAATTTGATAAATTGCACTTCTATGAATCTTTTGTGCCAAAGCTAATTCAGAAACTTATATTCCCTTCAAATATTGTTTAACAATCCATGCTCTTTTCTTAAAAGTTAACTTATACAACCAATCACCTCAAAGTTGATTGGTTTGTCTAGTTAAAACGTGATAGCACAAAAGCTTAGCTTATGTGCAATCAGGTGACATCTGTCACCAGATAAAGTTTCTATTGAAATTGTTGTAGATTTCAGCAGGGTTTTGCCATTTTAGGCTTTCGTGGGGCTTGAAATGGTTGTATCTATATCTGAAATGTTCTAACTCGTAGTTGCAGTAGGGTATTTCCTTGCTTATTGTTCCGAATAGGCGTTCTACCGTTGGTTTGAGGCCTTTTTACTCTTGTTCTTATGTGTTCTATGCCTCTTTTCTTGCATCACCTGTCGAATTTTGAGTGTTTGCTTTTTAGGCCATATGGTGATCCGTTGTCGCTGATTATTTGTTTGGGAATTCCGAATTTCTTGATGAGATCATCAAGAAATTTTGTGACTATGTTTGTGCCTACTGTGTTGACGTGCAATATTCCTAAACAGTACCTTGAGCAATCGTCTATGACTGCTATAATCTTGCCTTTTACCCGAATTCACTGTCGCCTATGTGCCATAGCGAATTGGCGTGTTTCCTCTGGAAACGCACGTATTTGGCTCTCTGCTCCCTGTTTCCTTCCTTGCGTGTCAATCCTTCTTCGTTCAAGACTCGGTTTATTGTATCATTTGGTAGGTCTAGGTGAGTAAGAATCTTTGCTAGCCTTATTGCACCCCAACCAGTCTTACTACGTGTTTCGATAATGGCCTTTCTTACTTTTGCTGTCAGCTTGAAATGGATTGTATTTGGCTTCCTGGAATCATCTATGAGATTCCAATCATCCTCTTTTGAAAAACGTTGCTGCCAACGCTTCAGCGTCCGGATACTCGCGGAGTATCCGTATGTCGCTTTAAGCTGCTTCTTGCACCTTGAATAAGAATACTGCTTCATTCGCAACTTGAAAAATTCCCGTCTGATAATACCCTTTTCCATAAAGGCAGTTTAAAAACAACTGCCTATATATATCTGGTGACATATGTCACCTGATTGCACAAAGCCTTAAAGCTTAATAAAATTTTTAAGCGAGTAATTTCTCTCAGCTATATGCAAGCTTGGCTAAAAAAATTATTATTGTTCTTTCTTATCCTTTCAATAGCCAAGAGCATACTTGCATTTATTACCCCTGGACCAAGTGCTTTTTCAGATAATTTTTCTTATATAAAAA
>CAZFZD010000121.1:0-1818 GCA_964522895.1 Candidatus Woesearchaeota archaeon
GGATGCAGGCTTTACAAGAGAACAAGGCTCAGCATTGAGCAAAGTTATGACTGACTACATCTTCAAGCTTGGAACTGATCTTTCTGACGAGATTAAGCTTGTGTCTAACAGAAGGAAAAAAGTCTATTTTAAGAGGAATTTTTAATTTTTTTTAATTTACTTCGATAATTATTTATACTTGGAATTTTAATTAATTCACACGAGGTGTGAGATATGGAAAAGACAGAAAAGAACTTAAGGACAGCATTTGCAGGCGAAAGCCAGGCAAGGAACAAGTACGATTATTTTGCCAAGGTAGCAAGAAAAGAAGGATTCCTATACATCGCAAAAATATTTGAAGAGACTGCATTGAATGAAATGCAGCATGCCAAGGACGAATTCAAGCTATTGAAAGAGCTGGGAGATACAAAAGCGAACCTTAAGGCGGCTATTGAAGGTGAAAACTATGAGAACACTGAGATGTATCCGCAGTTTGAAAAAGAAGCTCTTGAAGAAGGCCACGAAGAGGCAGCCAGATTGTTCAGGCAGGTGGCAAAAGTTGAAAAAGAGCATGAGGCAAGATATAAGAGATTGCTCGAGCTTGTGGAGAAAGGCTTAATCTACAGGCGTGAGAAACCAATACGATGGAAATGCAGCAAATGCGGCTATATCCATGAAGGAAATGAACCGCCAGAAGAATGCCCTAGCTGCAAGCACGGAAAACATTATTACGAGCCGGAATGCATGTGCATGCAAGAAGGCTGCAAGGAATGTGGCTTATAATGAATGGAAAATTACACAGATTATTAGTGAGGTAAATAATGAAAGAGAAAAAGTTTGTAAAAATCTGCCCCAAGTGCGGAAGTACCAACATAAGCATTCCTCCTGCTGGGATGGACTTGAAGATGAGCCAGCCTGATTATTGCAGGGATTGCAAGAACCGGGGAATTTTTCCAGAGATTGAGGAAGACAAAGTAGAATATTTTAAGAAAGTTCTAAAAAAATGATTATTTAGGAAGTTCTTCACGCCTTATTAGCTTCTTCATCCACTCTTCCCATTCAAAAAGAATTTTACTAGAATCCATAAAGCCCTCTTCATTTTTTACCCTGGCAGAAATCCTATGAAATTCATCATTGGCCCGTATCACAAATTCTGCTTCCAACAATTTCGGATTCTTCAGCTTTTCAGAATACTCCAATATTTTTTTCTTAATATCTGCCCTCAACTGTATGTTGTCCCAGATAGCATCCCAGTCGCCTGCCCATTCCTTTATGTTTCCTCCGATAGCCTTAAGCACTTGTGAGTCGCCATTGATAAGCTCTGGAGTGGGCTCAAGCTGGTCTGTCTGGGAATTATACCTCATAAGATCCACAAACCCCTTCTCTCTAAGCGGATCATCCTCCCAATTCTTACGCACTTCAGTTATCTGGGTTACGCGCCTCCATTTATGCAAACCGTCAGGACTTTTCAAAGGATTGGCAATAATTATTATGTCAGTAGCCTTGAAAGATGTTTTTGGAACTCCTAAATCATTTACAACCCTGTCATATACGCCATAAGGGGAATCGCCATGGATTGTTCCTGCAACAGTGTTTGCCATGGCACCGATACGCATAGCTTCATATAATGCAATAGCTTCCTTGCTCCTGACTTCACCAACAATCAATGCGCTGTCTCCCATACGCAAAGAAGTCCTTATACCTTCAGTAGCAGACATCTCTGTTCCGCCCTCCATCAATGCAGCCCTTACCTTAAGCTGCTGCGTATCATAACCATAGTTTCGCAGATGCTCTGTAGGCAGTTCTAAAGTGTCTTCTATAGATATTATCCTGTGCTTA
>CAZFZD010000122.1:0-1790 GCA_964522895.1 Candidatus Woesearchaeota archaeon
AAAGTAACGCTCGGGGAGATGAAAGGTTGCTTTCGTCAATGAACCAAGAACTCTCACTGCATTCACTTTAATGGATGCCCCGGAGCTTGCTGCGGCTGGGAGGCTTCACTTTTAAAAAAATAACTTTATTTTTTGACCCATTTGTCGCCTTTTTTCTTGTATTCTTTTTTCACTGCAGACCAAGCGACCTTGTTAGAGACTTCTTCAAGACTTGCCTTGCCTCTTCTCTTTTCAGGGTCCTTGTATTGTTTTTCTGCATTGTTGTAAGCTTTCCTGTAGATTGTCTGTGCACCTTGCGGAAGGTTTTCTTTAACCCTGTCTGGCAGTGCCTTGTTAGTTTTGTATGGCATTGATTCTCACCTCTTAAATAATTAAAGTTATGGAAGTATAAAAAAGTTAGGTTTAACATTTGAATATTATGGCATGCTCTTGCATTAGTTGGTTGGCAACAGCATAAATTTTATATAGATACTTAAGATTGAATAATCTAGAGAGCCTGAAATCAAAAAAACAGGAGGGAGTAAAATGGCAAAGAAAAAAGGCAGGATAAGAAAATTATTAAATAAATTAGATAAGAAACTTGAAAAGAAATCTAAAAGCTGTTCTTGTAACGGTTCTAAAAAAGGTAAATGTTAAAAGAAATCATTGATTGGCTCTTGTATTCGGCCCTTGGTTTAAGTGTTAAAGCAGATTGGGTTTCTGCACTTCATTTTTTCATATATGATTCCATAAAAATATTAATCTTGCTTTTTTTGATGATTGCTTTTGTCGGTTTCTTAAGGACTTATCTTCCAGAAAATAAAGTTAAGAGATGGATAAGCAATAAGAAATACGGATTAAATAATTTAGTTGCGTCTTTCTTTGGAGCAATCACTCCTTTCTGTTCTTGTTCATCTATTCCGCTTTTCCTTAGTTTTTTGAAGGCAGGTGTTCCTCTGGGGGTCACGCTTTCTTTTCTAATAACTTCGCCGTTGGTTAATGAATATTTGGTTGTTTTGATGTTTGCATTTTTTGGCTGGAAAATAGCTCTTGCTTATGTTATAACAGGCATGCTTATAGGAATATTTTCAGGCATGGTTCTTGGTAGATTGAAACTCGAAAGATATCTGGTCAAAGATTTCATGGATTATACGTATAAAGCCAAGCAAATAAAATATGATCTAAAAAAAAGATTGCATTTTGGGTTTAATGAAGCTAATTCCATAATAAGAAAATTGTGGCTTTGGATTTTAATAGGAGTAGGAATAGGGGCATTGATCCATAATTATGTGCCTTCTGCTTGGATTCAATCAATAGTTAGCCAGGGCGGCTGGTTTGCTATACCTATCGCTGTAATTCTTGGCGTGCCGATGTACGGCAGTTGTGCTGCAATTGTTCCTGTTGCATATGTATTGTTTGAAAAAGGCATACCTTTGGGCACTGCTTTGGCTTTTTTGATGGCAACAGCCGCATTGAGCCTGCCAGAAGCGGTTATATTAAGGAGAGCTATGAAATTAAGATTGATTGTAATATTTTTTGCCATAACTACATTGGCAATAATCGTTATTGGCTATATCTATAATCTCTTACAGCCGATGTTAATAGCTTAAATCAAGTAGAAAACTTTTTAAAATAACCAAGGTTAACAAAGAAAAGGTTTCAGGCCTCCGTGGCTCAGTGGTAGAGCGCTACCTTGGTAAGGTAGAGGTCGCGGGTTCAACTCCCGCCGGAGGCTTTTTTTCTTCGAAAAAAAGAATACAAGGGAGTTGTCCCGAACGATATAGTGAGGATATAACTCCCGCCGGAGGCTT
>CAZFZD010000123.1:0-1785 GCA_964522895.1 Candidatus Woesearchaeota archaeon
GAACAAAAAATAATGCTGAAAAAATTAATTTATTACCAAAATTAAAAGAAATAACTACTGTTATTGAACCTTTAAGTTATTTAGACAATTTAAATTTAATGATGCATTCAAAAAGGGTTTTAACTGATTCTGGTAGCATTCAAGAAGAAACAACAATCTTAGGTGTTCCTTACTTAACTTTAAGAGAAAATACTGAAAGACCAGTTACTGTTAAAGAAGGAACTAACAAAGTAATTGGAACAAATAAAGATAAAATTATTGAAGAAACATTAAACATATTAAATAATGTAAATTTAAATCAAAATATTCCAGAATTGTGGGATGGTAAGGCTTCTGAAAGAATTACCTGAAATTATTAATAGAAACCTTTTTAAATTTGCATAAGCAATTTTAGTAACTAAACTCAAAATGAAAAAGAAAGTAGTATTATGTATCGCTCAGGAAGAATGGGATAAACATGAGGATAAAGGAGTTTGTCCCCCGCCAGGATTAGGATATATTGGTTCTTTATTACTTCAAGAAGGATATGATGTAAAAATAATTGATGGACAACTTCATAATTATAATGCTCAAGAACTTACAGATCAAATTGAAAAAGAAAACGCTGATTTTGTTGGATTTACAGCTACAACTTATAATCGTTTTAAAGCAATTGAAGCTATAAAAGAAGTTAAAAAAAGATTAAATGTGCCTATCTTAGTTGGTGGTTGTCATTTCTCTCCAACAGCAGAAGATTGTCTAAAAAATGTTCCAGAAATAGATTATGTTATTGTTAATGAAGGAGAATTTACAACATTAGAATTACTTAATAAATTATCAAATAATGAACCAATAAATGAAGTAAGAGGATTAGTTTATAGAGAAGGGAATCAAATTGTAAGAACTTCATTAAGAGATTGGATTAAAGATTTAAGTAAAGAAATCCCACCTACGAACTGGGAACTATTTGAATTAGATAAATATAAACATACTTTAGAAGTTGTTGGAACAACTGGAAAAAGTATAGGGATTATGACTTCCAGAGGTTGTCCACAAAACTGTGTTTTTTGCTCAAGCCCAAAATTTTGGAAAAGAAAAGTTAGGTTTAGATATCCTATTGAAATAGTTGATGAATTAGAATTATTACATAAAAAATATGGATATAGTTATTTTGATTTTTATGATGATACTTTAACTGTCAATCCAAACCATGTAAAAGAAATTTGTAATGAAATAATTAATAGAGGTTTAGACATAAAATGGTATGGTAGAGCTAGAGTAGATACTGTTAACAAAGAAATTTTAGAATTAATGAAAAAGTCTGGTTGTATTGCTATAAGTTATGGAGTTGAATCTGGAAGTCAAAAAATTTTAAATTCTATTCATAAAAATATTACTCCTGAAAAAGTTTATGAAACTATTAAGATTTCAGCAGATTTAGGATTTCATGTAAAAGCTTTTTTCTTATTTAGTTTGCCAGATGAAAGAAAAAAAGATATTAATCAAACATTAGAACTTATGGATAAATTAAAAGCAATTTCTCCTAAAATTGGAACACCTTCAAACTTTACCTTAATTTTTCCAGGAACTGAATTAGAAGTTATTGCTAAAAGAGAAGGCACATTGGCTGAAGATTTTTCTTGGAATACTAAACCTAAATTTGAAGAAAGAAGAGTTAGATCTGAAAATTTAACTATGATTCCATTTGAACAAAAAGCATTTACAGCAGAAGATATTAGGGCCCATATAATTAACAAGATGAATTCTAATAAAAAATTATTCAAGATAGGTCTGAAAAAAATAAAG
>CAZFZD010000124.1:0-1740 GCA_964522895.1 Candidatus Woesearchaeota archaeon
AAACAAGAGAATTTTCAAAAAAATTGAAAAAAATTATTTTAGCTTGGTCATCTGTATGAAACTGGCCAGATACTCGGGCAAATCGCGCGCGTTAAACTTGCACAACGAAGTGCAAAAACCCGTCAGCCGATTGTCCTCGTGCTCGTTGATTTCACCAGGGAGCGTTGTCATAGTGTGCCAAGGTTTCAAAAGGCTTAAGCTTTTCTTCCCGTTATAGACATAAAGTTTTCCCTGAGCATCAAACTTGAAATGATATCTTATCTCATGCTTGCCAAAGAAATCCATCTCAATCACAGCATCCCTGATTTCAGCATCTTCACATACATCTTCCATTGTAACAGTGCCTTCAAGATCAGCCTTCATGAAATCATCACTGAAAGGATTCAATAGCTTTTGGGCTGGAGCACTTGCATCCACTGTAAATTCAAACTTCTTCATTTTAGCCATAAAACTTTCCAAATCAAGCGGCATTTTATGCTGCACTATTTGCGCATATTTCTTTCCGCCACAGCAATTTGCATCTAGGATGTCCAAATAATGCCCGGACATTGTCTCATGAAATCCTAAGTAAGGTTTTACCATTTTGTTTACCTCCAATCATTGTCTTTCATAATCTATTTTTAAACTTTTCCAAAGAATCCGGAATTATGTGCATGAAACTGAACAAAATAATATATAATAGGCTGAAAAAGCTAATACTATGCGATACTTGATATTTATCCTCTTGTTTTCAATGGCAGGATGCTCAATGCCAATGGACACAGGAACAATAGACACATTCTTCTGCCCTGAAGACGATTGCGAGCAGAAGCTGGCAGACTTGATAGGCTCTGCCAATGAGAGCATTGACTGCGCATTTTACAGCCTAAGCTCTGAAAAGGTTATTGATGCGATAAAAGCAAGCAAGGCAGAAAAAAGGCTCATTTTTAACAAGGAAATCAAATATCATAAGGGCCTGATGCATAACAAGTTCTGTATAATAGATTCTTCTATAGTATTTACAGGAAGCTATAATCCGAACAAGAGGAATTATAAGAACAACATCATCATAGCAAAATCTGAGCATCTGTCAGAAAACTACCTTGAAGAATTTGAAGAGCTGTATTCCTATGAGTTCAGCAAGGGATCAAAAGTTAGTCATCCTAAGCTGTTTGTCAATGGGACTTTAATTGAAAATTATTTCTGTCCTGAAGACGATTGCAGAAAAGAAGTAATGAGAATCTTATCCGAATCTGAAAAGAGCATATATTTTTTCATATTCAGCTTCACCGATGACGGGATTGCATCTGTCCTCTTGGACAAGAATGTTCATGGCCTGATTGAAAGCTCACAGAACAGCAAATGGTCTGTCTACCCCTTGTTACGCAAACTTGACGTAAACCTATATGAAGAGGGAGTAATGCATAACAAGGTATTTGTTGTGGACAACAAGACAGTCATTACCGGGAGCTGGAATCCCACTAAGAACGGTTCTGAGAATAATGACGAAAATTTATTGATAATCCATAGTGAAGAGATTGCTAGAAAATATATTGAAAAATTCTTGGAGTATTCAAAATGAATAAAGTAAAATGGGAAGTATCTATTTTGGAAATTGAAAATACAATAGGCAAGAAATACAAAGTCACAAGAAGATTATCAGATTCTTCAATTGCTGAAACAATCATTTTTAGATTAAAAGAAGATGCTATTAAAAAATTTCAAGAATGGTTACAATAATTTATTAACTTTATTTTTTAG
>CAZFZD010000125.1:0-1729 GCA_964522895.1 Candidatus Woesearchaeota archaeon
ACCATTACAAGCAGCATGATTAAAAGCGCATACCATAACCTCTTCTCTTTCAAAAATGTTAATCTTTTTGTGAATATCAGAAACAAGAAAAAGAAGCCGAGCATGAATGCCATGGACTCATAAGCGAAAATGCCAAAGCCCAAAAGGCCGAAAGCCCAATACAAATATTTGTTTCCTTCATTTTGAACATAGCCTTTCCAAAACAGGAATGCTATCAGTGTCCAAAAGAAAAGCACAAAAACATCGAGCGAGAATCTTGCAGTCCAAAAAAGGAATTCAAAATATACAGAGATGCCAAGCGCTGCAATGATTCCAACCAATTTGCCATAAAGCTTCTTGCCCATAAGGTAAGTTAGGTAAACTCCTGCAACAGAGAATATGACCCATAAGAAATGCATGAACCATTCATTAGCGCCCAAATAATAGAATATGCTTAACACCATCGGCAATGCCCAGGCACGCCAAGGGGCAGCTTGCTCTGGAGTTCCAAGTGCATAATGCTTTGCAATGCTCATGTAATCAGCTTCATCCCACCAGACAGCTGCATTGACTGTCATGTATTTGAGCCTGATAATGAATGCAAAAACTAATACTGCTAAAAGGATTAAGTTGAAATGCTTGTTGAATAAATATTTAGCTTTCTGGACTAATGGTTGTTCTTCAGCTGGCATCCTAATTAGTTATTATGTTAAGTTTTATATAAGTTTTGTAAACTAAGAAGAATAACAACTCAAGACTTACTGCTCTCTGACCGCTCCCAGCCGTCATTATACTCTTTCTTCCTGAACCTAAGATCAAAGAACAGGGAAGCCCACATATAGAACCTTGCAAAAACCAGCCCAATAGTCCAAAAGAACTCTTTTACAGTTTTAGGGTAACTCCATATCCATCTTAAGCCCTTTATAGCCTCATTCCTGAAAGATTTGACTTTAGGAAAATCAGGAGCATAATCTGTCAATTTAGTATGGGCATCTGCTGTCCTTTTCCTCTGCTTTAGCCAGTCTTTCATATTGGTAGGGTTCTTGACAAAAACTCTTGCCTGTGGCACATAAGCTATTTTGTATCCTTGTTTCCAAAAATAATAAGGAATTATGGAATCTTCAGCAACATCTAAAGGAATTTCTCTTATTACTCCATTGTTCCTGAATGCAAACAAGTAACCGCTGCATTCCAAAAACTTATCTTGTTTATGAAGCTCCTTCCTTATCCTATGGGCTCCAACATCTGCCAATAATTTTCCCCAATATCCGTACAAGGTGTATCTTGGGTTTTCACAGACAATCCTGCCGCAGATGCAGCCAACTTTTTCATCCTTAAAAGAATCTATTATCTCTTCTATTGAACCGTTATCCAAAAAGACATCACCATCTGTAAACACCCAAATCCTTCCTTTAAGTTCTTTGAATAATAAGTTTAATGCATGGCTCTTGCCTTTGCCAGGATCATGAAAATATCTTACTTGCGGATACTTTTGCTGATAATGCTCTACAACATCCTTGGTCCTTTTGTCAGGCGCAGCTACAATTAATTCATAATCCTCTTTTATCTTTTGAAACAAAATCGCTTCAATAGCCTTATAGACCATCGGCTCCTTGAAAGCTGTTATTACAATAGATATCATTATGTTATGGCAATTTTATTCCATTTAAATAAATTACGAAAAACTAAGAATCCTGTGCTATCCTGAAACTATTTCCTAAGGATAGTTTATTTTCTTTCATTTTATTAA
>CAZFZD010000126.1:0-1725 GCA_964522895.1 Candidatus Woesearchaeota archaeon
TCTTCATCTAATTCTTTCAAATTCTTATGCTCTATAAACTTAGTCCAACCAGCATTATTTACCAAAATGTCTATTTTCGCATATTTTTCATTAACCAAATTAAACATTTTGGCAACATCTTCTTGACTAGAAATATCTGCTTTACAAACAAAAGATTCAACTCCTAACTCATTTAATGCATTTACAAATTCTTCTGCTTCAAAATCAGAATTTCTATGATTTATAATTATTTTACAGCCTTCTTTAGCAAAAGACAAGGCCATAGCCTTACCAATTCCTCTGGTAGAACCAGTTACCAATACTATTTTATCTTTTAGATTCATTTTTTCAAAGGTTTATATTTTAAAAATTTAGTTATTTTTTCTTGTGTCTCTGTTAAAAGACTACTATTATTCTTATCATTAAAAGCATTTAACTTTGGATAACCTGCACCTGCTTCTTTTTCTAATCTTTCAGCAAAATCTCCATTTTGAATATTATCCAAAACTTCATTTGCTATTTGGGGAATATTTTCAGGTAATAATCTACCAAATGATTCTGAAATTCCAAACTGACATGTTGGAGAAGCATTTTTTTGGAATGTTTGATAAATTCCTTGCTCTGTAGCTTTTAAAAATAATTCTCCAATTTCACCAGAGGCATATAGCTCCATTAAAACTGGAATCGGATCAAACCCCCTTTCAACTAAAACATCGAAAGAAGTTTGTATTGTTTTAAAAAATACAGGCAATAAGAATTGTTCAATAAACAAATCTAATTCTGCTTCTTGATCCATAGAGATATGCATAACTCCTGACTTTGTAAAACCTAATGCTTTACACAATGCTAATCCCTTCTTTTCAGCCATGCCTGTTGCATCTTGATAAACACTAAAAAAAGCTGGAGCTCCGCCACCATCTAAATAATAGTTTCTTATTGGGAACCCCGGCATTCTTGGAGCCAACAAAATAATGTCATTTTTATCAGAAACTTCAATTTGTTTAAATCTTAAAGAATAACCATGCGCAAAAACAAGCATAGCTCCTTCTTTGATATTAGGTTTAATAAATTCATTAAATATATCTTTATGAGCTTGATCAGGTATTAATACAAAAATAATTGAAGCATCTTTAACAGCTTCAGCAATTGGTTTAACATCGAAACCATCTTTTGTTGCTAAATCATGATAACTATCTTTTTTGTTAGCAACAACAACACCCAAGTTACTATCTCTTAAATTTAATGCTTGAGCCCTACCTTGGCTCCCATAACCTATAACTAAAACATTATCCTTTTCTAAATATTTTATATCTGCATCTTCATCATAATAGACTTTAGTCATTTTTCTTACTCCTTTCATGATAGTCTTTTTTCATAATATTCTTAATCATTTTTTCTCTTTCTTTTAATTCAAAGAAAGGGATTGAATGTGCATAACCTTGATTTGCTAAACTTAAAAGACCTTCTTGAATACTTCTATTTGCCGTAATATCTGATTCAAAGATTCTCCTTTTATTATGAGATTTACCTTGTATTAAAGAATAATAATCTTCTAACTCTTTAGGTTGTTCTAAAATAAAAAAGAAATCATATAGTTCTTCAGAAATAATTTTTGGAGTTAAATAAACACCTTCAATTAACAAGGAAGTTCCTTCGTTTTTTGCCCTATTAATACAAGCTTTAACATAAGGTAATAACTCTTTAGTACCTTGACAAAAATTCTCAAAAGGATTTAAATCTTTATCC
>CAZFZD010000127.1:0-1719 GCA_964522895.1 Candidatus Woesearchaeota archaeon
CCCAGGGGTGTGGTCAAAATAGAGCCTACGATTACACCCGATGATTTTTATGACTTGAAGCATCGCTATATTTTCCGAGCCCTTCAGCAGATGGACGCCCCGGACCTCGTACAACTGCAAAGCATTCTTGCCAAAATCATTAAATGTAATGTTCCTACCCCTTTAAGTCGCTTCTCTTCTCCTTGCGTCGCTTCATATCTTTCCTGAATGAAGCGTAATGCCAAATCTATAAACTCTTCCTCATGTTTTGAATTCTCAATCAATGTTGATGCCACACGTCTTTTGGTAAATTCCAAACCGGCTTCTCTTCTAGTTGTTCTAACCATTATTTCTTGAAGATGCTTTTTCAAGACTTCTTTATTAGCAATTTCAAGTCCTTTGTTATCATTAAAGAATTCATTCTTAAAATGATAAGGAGTTTTAAAATATCCTGCGTCTAATAAATCAATGATATTATATAACTCCATTAGATTATTTTGCAGAGGAGTTGCTGTTAAAAATAATTTATTACTTGCATTAATCTCTTGAAAGGCCTTATATGCCTTTGTTCTCCTATTTTTTAGTTTATGCGCTTCATCTATAATCAAAAGATCCCAATCTAGCTGTTTTATCTCCTCGATGTGTTTTGGCTTTTTGGCAGTATCTATAGAAGCAATTATTTTTTTATAGTTAGACCAATGATGAACACTTTTATTAATTTCAAAAGAAAGACCAAATTTCTCAGCCATTTCTATCTGCCATTGAGATTGTAATGTTGCGGGTGTTAAAATTAGAACTCTTTTTATTTGATCTCTTACGAGAAGCTCTTTAATAATAATGCCTGCTTCTATCGTTTTACCCAAACCTACTTCATCTGCGAGCAACATTCTACCCTTTGCTTCATTGAGAAATTTTAAGGCAGTCTCTACTTGATGAGGATAAAGAGTTATTGTTCCTTTAAGTTGGTCTAAAGTCATCAAGTTTTCTCTTTTTCCTTTTAATTGAAGTTTATTAGCAAAAAAATTAAGTTTGAAGTAAGCACTACCATAAAATTTGCCTTCTTTTAATTTCGTTAAAAGATTGATATTATTTAAATAAGATATTTTTACCATTTTAAATTTTCTCCCTAAATGACCTCCCACAATCATTACATTGATAACCTATAGTCGGATTCCTTCTTGAAGAAGTGATTTGGGAATCGTCAATTAACTTTATATTAAAACTATTGCAGAATTTACATCTTTTTTTATCATCTGTTACTTTAAATCTTGTAGTTTCCTTTATTAAGGATGAACTATCTCTCTTTTCAACTTCTTCTTTATTTCCTTTAGTATAATTAGGTCCTATAACTTCACTAAATTTCTCATTTTTTTTATTGTAATTCTCTTTTAACAGTTTTGAATTTCTTAAGAGTTTTTTAAATTTATCTCTATTCCAAAGTATAACTCCTAAATCTTCACTTTGCTTTATTGCATCACGTGAAAATTTAAGAGCTGTAGTTAATACTATTAACTTATCAGCACGATATGATACATTAGCAGAATAAACATCTCTAACTGCATCTACTCCGACCATACCTGTTATTTTATACCTTTTTGCCTGAATAAGAGTTAAAGAGCCATTTTTATCCAAGATTAAATCAACGCCTCCATCTCTAGTTGATTTAGTCTTTTTAACTTTATAATCTAAATTTTGGAACATTTGTCTTAAATAATCTTCAAAATCTAATCCAGACATATC
>CAZFZD010000128.1:0-1671 GCA_964522895.1 Candidatus Woesearchaeota archaeon
TCATCTTTGGAATCCATAATTGGAAAATTATTCCATTATTTATTAAACTTTTGATGATTTTTTCTTCACTTGTTTAGTTTTTCATAATGTTTACAAGAAAAATAACCCTGAAATACGAAAGTTTCTTAAGACTATAAGAAATAGTTTATGGAATGGATAACAAAAAATTAGGCATCATACTGCTTTCAATAGGCATAATCATACTTGTCCTTACAACTGGGCTGAAGTTGCGGCAAGACAGCCTGATCAGTGAAATCGTACGCAGCCAGGGCTCCTGTTTCCTTGAAGACGGAACTTGCCTTCATGAAGAAAAAGGGATAATGCCTTATGTGTTATTTTGGATAATCTCGGCTTTCCTTATTTCACTTGGAACATATCTCTTGTTTTTTGAAAAATCCCAAAAAGCCATAGTTTCTACGCTCGAACGGCAAAAACAGGAAACCGATAGCGAAGAAAGATTCAAATTAATTTGCAAGGCCTTGGACGATGACGAGAAAAAGGTGCTCAAGGCAATAAAAGAGCAGGAAGGCATCACTCAGCAGACCCTCAGGTTCAGGACCGGACTGCATAAGTCAAAGCTTAGCATAATTCTCAAGATGCTTGAAAAAAAAGAGCTCGTTGCGAGGAAGAAGAAAGGCAAAACAATGCAAGTATTTCTTAAAATGAAGCTGTAAACGTTCTGCACTGAAAATTCAAGGGAAAAGGCATGTTTTTCGCTCTCAGTTTCAGGGCTAAGGGATTAATAGGAAAGCACTTTATGTTATTGCATGAAAAAAATATTGATTGCTGGAACTGTATGCGTCTTGTTGCTAATCTTTTTTGCAAACAGCGGGGAAGCAGAAGATTATAGTGAATTTGCCCAATGCTTGACCGAAAGCGGAGCAGTAATGTATGGTGTCAGTTGGTGCAGCCACTGCAATATGCAGAAAGATGATTTCGGGAGTGGATTCAGCCATATAAATTATGTTGAATGCTCAGAAGAAAAAGATTTGTGCATAAATGAAGGCATAGAAAGCTTTCCCACTTGGATTATAGAAGAGCAAAAGTACACAGGCAGGCAACAGTTTGAAAGGTTAAGTGTCCTTACAGGATGTGAATTGAAAAGGAGGTGAAAACATGATAAAGAAAGGTAGTTTTGCAGCGATAATGCTCGCAGTCGTACTTGTCACGGGCGCCATTTTCGCTTCTGCAGCCTTTTTGGAGCAGGGTGGAGAAAGCAAAGAAATGGAAGCATCAGATGAGCCGCTATGTGAAGAGATTGGCTGCAAGGAGGAGTGCGGCAATAAGTGCGGAATCCCTAGCTGCGGTTGTGGCGGTTAGGCTTTTTATTTTTTTAATTTTAGACTTGTTTTGGAAAGATGCAAGAGCTTCAGAAAGTTGGCTAAGAAGCAGTAAATTACTTTTTAGATTTCATATCAAACCATTCCTTTGTCGCCTTTGGCAAGCATTTTCTCCTATATCTTTCTACTAAATCCCTTGCAACTTGATAAAAGGGAGTATTTATTACTCCTGTTGTAATACTGCCATATATTCTCTTCGTATAATCTTCAAACAATCTATAAACATAAAAATAATCTTTTCTACCATGTTGTTGACATAAATTTATAGTTTCTTCAAGAGAATTCAAGTGTTCTATTTCATGAGCACTAAAATCTTCTAAATTAATTTCTT
>CAZFZD010000129.1:0-1644 GCA_964522895.1 Candidatus Woesearchaeota archaeon
ATTTCTTAGCATTTGCTAAAAAATAAGAAATAATCATCTACCTGCGTAGATACTGTTTTTTTAAAAAAAGTTATAAATGATTGGCTGGTTCTTTATCACGATGCGATTCATCAAAAGGCTTTTGAAACATTCAAGGATGTTCAGGACAATTTTCCTTATTTGCATAATCCTCCTTCTTGGAGCCCTAGTCTTCAGGAGCAGCTATACTCTAAAGACATCCCAGATTGAAGATGTCAAGAGCATGGAACAATGCCTTGTTTCAATGGATCTTCCTAACTCATATTCGCAATGCCTTGAAAAGCTAGGGCTTGAAGGACAGGAGATTAACAGAACACTAGAAGACATAGACAAACTCAGCGAGGATTTAAGGCTGGAAAGCAGGACAGCAATAATCAAGAAAGATTATGAAAAAGCGAGAACATTGCTCAACGAATACCTTGTTGAGAATCCTGAGGATATTAAAGCCAGGAAAGCGCTTATTTTTGCAGAGATGAACCTCAGGGAATATTATGGAGTCAAGGAACACTGCGAAAGAATTCTTGAACAAAACCCTAATGACACTTTCTGCCTTGACGCACAGGGCATAGCATATTACCTGCTTGACGAGAACGAGAAAGCTATTGAAAATGCTGAAAAAGCATTCGAGCTTGAGCAGAGCTTTTGCCACGAATTGAACTATGCGCTTTTCAAAGGCGGCGTTGGCGAGATTGAAGAGACAAAGATAATAATAGACAGGCTGATTTCAGAGAACAAGACATTGATACTGAAATGCTGGTCGCCAGTAAAACAAGATATTCCAGACAGCAATATAGACAATTATGACATCTGTTTCCTCAACAAGCAGAGGAAAGAATCAGTCTGCAGAGCATTTGCAGAGGAAGGTTGGCGCACAAAAAAACTTGATATAAATATTCCAGGCACAGAAGAGCCAGAACTTCCTGATCCAGTATTCTCAATGTGACCTTTTCCTTATTATGTCTACCAAGAAATATATTACCAGGGCAGCAAAAGATCCTAAGAGAAACCATAACGCAATATTCGGCTCTAAGACTGAAGACTCGGGCATCACTGCTGCCGAATCCTCCAGCATCATCCTTGGTCCTGCTTCCTGAACAGCAGAAAGCGACTTTGTACCGCTAATGCGCCTTGTAAAGATATGCAGTATGCCGGACAAGGCCGCAGCTACCAAAGCAACAGGCCATATCTTGCTCAGGCTTTCTTTGACAGAATCCATCTTGGTCTCATCAGGCGCAATGATAACAAACTTGTTTGAAAGCTTGTAATGATCTATCTCCCTGCCTTTCTTACTATAATGAAATTCTTCCACTTTTACAAGGTTCGCCTCTTTTAGATGCTTCATGTTGTAATGTACAGTGGATAAAGGCACTCCGAGCGCTTTTGCAATCTCACTTTCAGTAGCTTCCTGCTTCTTTGCCAGAAAATCGAGAATCTTCCTTGAAGTCTGATTAGAAATTACTTGTGCAAGCTGCTTTGCCTTGCTTTCCTTCAAATTGACCAAAATAAAAGAGTCTTTCATACGCTTATTTAAGATAAAAACCATATAAATACTTAACTATAACTTCAATCTGAGTGAACTACTCATACCCTAACACCTCTTGTTGAGGATATGGCTTCCTGATTCAT
>CAZFZD010000130.1:0-1620 GCA_964522895.1 Candidatus Woesearchaeota archaeon
GGTAAAGGGACACCTCCAGTTGTCAATCTTATTTCAGTATATAAGCCTGATTCCTTTACCGATATCCAAGTCTACACAGACATGTACCTCAAGAAACAGGATTATAAGAATTGCTGTGTGCTTATGATCTCTGCGCATGTCATAGGTGATTACCAGACATGGGATGATGTAGGGATATTCCTAGAAATGCTGCGTATGCAACTCAAAAAGGCCAAAGTACCATTTTTCATCATTGAACATACCTCTGTCGATTTTATTATAGGGAACTTTGAATAATTGACTTTTTTGGTAATTTTTCAAAACTGAGCAATTTTACCTGAAAGTTCAAGAAGTTTCAATCCTTTTTGCTTTCTTTTTTCGTTTTTTCTTCCTTATTCGCTTTATCTTGGATAGCTGTCGCTAGCTTGACAATAAGAATCTTAACCGGGAGAGATTGTATGCCATGCATACAAACAGTTGCTGAACAAATACCCTTCCAACAGTTGTTCTCTTTGTTGTTCCTGCATGAAAACTTCTCTGCATAGTTGCGTAAGGGTGCTCTCCTTGACATCGCTTTTTTGATATTCTCTTGTTTCTTAGAATATCTCTTATTCCAAGCTTTCCTCTTTTCATACTGCCGTTTCCTTTTGCTTTTGTTGGAGTTCCTGTCCATGCTTTATCACGATACAGAACCTCATCATTCTCATTGCCTAAATCAATGTTATTATCATGCACTTTCGCCGTCGTTACAGCAAATTCTGTTATCAGTTTGCTGCCTCTTTTGACTTTCGTGTGGAGCTTATAGCCGAAATGTTTCTTTCCATTCTTTCTTGTCCATGTGGCATCTTTGCTTCTGGATGTTTTTGCTTCTCTGCCTCGGTTAATCTGATCACTGCTTTGCTTTCCTGGTTGAGCATCAACAAATCTTGCATCTTGGATGCTTCCTTCTTCGACCTTAATATTATGTTGAGAGACTTGACGGTTCAATTCATTCCAGACCTTGTCAGCTAGGTCTGCTTCTTCTAGAAACTCTTTGAAACGCCAAATTGTTGTGAAATCAGGCACCTTTTCAGGAAATCCAAGAAATTTCTGAAAACTAAACCGATCATTGATCTGAAATTCAAGCTCCTCATCACTTATGCCATACCAACCCTGCAAAAATAGGCATTTCAGTTTAAAGACAGGGTCGTATGCTGGCCGACCAAGATGAGTATCGTTGACTGGAAAGAGATCATGAAACGCATCCCAGCCTAATAACTTATTTACTTCATCAAGTCGAGAACGAAGTTTTTTTACCTTGGCATATTTTTCCTTGAGAGCAAAATCAATAAGATTTTTCATAGAACATCACCTCAAGCTATTTTTGAGGTGAAGAAGAATATTAATGTTTCTCTTTTAAGGACTTTTGCAAAGTTCCCTAAATTTAAACTTAGAAGAGAATTATTAGGTATTAGACAAAAATCTAATTTTGCAAGATACGAGTATAAAGTTGAAGGAATTTTGAATAAAATACCTAACTATAGACCGATTAAATCATCAATTATTGTGGAAAACAAGAATATAAAGTTAATTGAAGATAAATTAAAAGATTTTAATGTAAAACATGAGATATATGACATTGATTTGCCAAAATCTAAGTTC
>CAZFZD010000131.1:0-1600 GCA_964522895.1 Candidatus Woesearchaeota archaeon
TGCTTCTTAGATGGATAAAGCCTGAACTTGTAATTCTTTAAAATACATAATCACCTCGTCATATGAAAAATGCATAATATTTTATAAGCTATTGCCACGTATTTGTCAAATGGCAAGTGGTTAAGCAAACCGTAGCAAACTGCGAGGTATTTAACCCAAAATGGAATAAAAAAATTAATAATAGGTCCTTTCGTCATGCGGCTCAAGAGGGAACTCATCGTGCCTTACTCTTCTGAACGCAATCAAAAGACCGATTATTATCAATATTACTACCAAGACAACAAATGCAATCTTCAAGGTTGAATCGTCAAGCCCTAATGCTGAACTCTCTTCTTCCTCTTCAGCGATTGCTGTCAGCTGGATCTCTTTCAAAAGCTTGTTGTCTTCAAGTATCTGAAGCATCATTGTATGCGGGCCCAAATCTGCATCCTCGTGCATCTGTACGAAAACAAAAGCATCTGCTTTCTGGCCGCCTTCAAGCTTTAGGAAACTTGGATCCACTCTGACATCAGCAAAAAGCTGTGCTCCGCTGACTTTCAAGGTTATTGCTCTGTTCTTGCTGTCAAAGCTTGCCAATGAGACTTTATACATGCTTTCCTTTTCACTGGAAACAGTCTTGGAAGTGCTGTCCAAGGAAATCAAAAGCTCTTTCTCAACAGGCTCTGGCTCCTCTATAACAACATTGTCATCCTGCTCATCCTCTTCAACAACATCGGCTTCTTCTGTGCCTCTTATGTCAAGGATTGACATCTTCTCTACAAACTTGTAGCCATTGCTGTAATATGCTCTGAAGATTAATTCATATTCGCCACTTTGAACATTCTCTGGAAGCCTGAATTCAATTTCGTCAGTGGTCTCCTCATCTCCAGAAGCTACATCAATCCATGTCTTCTGCTGCACATCAAGCCCTGGAATCTCTACAATAAGCTTTACATCCTCGTCTTTTGCACCATCATTATCAAGCCTTGCTGTTATCTCAATCACATCTCCTGCTTCAGGATTGCTTGGATATACATTATAATCAACAAGGTCTACAAGATGCCTTTCTCTTTCGACATAAAGCGTATAATCTTCCATTACACTCTCTGATTGATCAAATACTCTTACGCGCAAGGCATAAACACCAGGTTCCATGTCGCTAGGCAATTCCAATTCCAAAGATTTGGAATAGACTACGCCAGGATTCAGCGTGAAAAGATCCGATGAGTCTTCAACATCACCATATTCATAGCCGCCAAGCCATGCCTTGACCTTAACTTCCTTGCTTTCTGTTAAGTTGTCAGCTGCCTTAAGTATGACATCCACGTCAACAGTTTCTCCTATGTCGACACTTGTTTGGTCGCCATTTACTTCAAGGCCATTTACCTTGACTTTTACAATCTCATAGCTTGCATCGTCTGCCGCAACAAACGGCACACTGAACAAAGCTACGAACAATGCAAAAACCATGACCATTAGTTTATTTAGCTTCATTTTTTGCCTCCAGTAATACCACTTAATAATTACGTCTTTTTTTGTAAAATAGAGCTTTATAAAACTTTTGGTATTTTCAGTATCTACGCAGGTAGATGATTATTTCTTATTTTTTAGCAAATGCTAA
>CAZFZD010000132.1:0-1557 GCA_964522895.1 Candidatus Woesearchaeota archaeon
AGAATTAGATGAAGAAATATTTTCTAAGGTCTTAGATATTAATCTTAAAGGCACTTATCATTGTATAAGAGAATTTTCAAGTATAATGCCAGAAGATTCTTTGATAATAAACATTGCTTCTACTGCAGGTATTAATGCAAAAGGAAGTAATATTGCTTATTGTGCTTCAAAAGCAGGAGTAATTAATTTAACTAAGTCTTTAGCAAGAGCTTTAGCTCCTAAAATAAGAGTTAATTGCATTGCTCCAGGATTAGTTATGACTAAATTAACTGAATCTTGGACTGAATTTCATGAGCAAAATAGAAAATTAAGGCCTTTAGAAAAAGATACTATGCCTGAGGATATAGCAAATATAGCATTGGCGATTGCTAAATATTATGGTGCTGTAACAGGAGAGTGTATTACAGTAGACGGTGGCAGATATCTTAATTAGAGAAGAATCTTACGTAAATTATTTAAAGGGCTCAAAGACAATTAAATGTGATATAAAATGCTAAAAGTAGGAATAAACGGATTTGGACGTATTGGAAGGGCAATCTCCAGAATAAACTTAAAGTCAAATTTATTTGAGTTGGTAGCTATCAATGATATCAACCCAGATAATAAAAATTTAGCTTATATGTTAAAATATGATACTACTTATGGAACTTTAGAAAAAGATGTAGATTCTACTGATGAGAGTATTATTATTGATGGAAAAAAAATTGCCGTCTATCATGAAAAAAGAATAGAAGATGTTGATTGGAACAAACAAGAGATCGATATACTTATTGATTCTTCAGGAGTTTATGAAAACCTAATTAATGCCTCTAAATTAAAAAAACAAGGGATAAAACATTGTATTGTTACAAATGCACCAAATCCTAGAAATTATGATAAGGCAATAGTTTTTGGAGTAAATGAAGATGAATTAGAAAAGGATCATTTTGTAATATCCAGTAGTATTTGTGATGCTATTGCTTTTTCACCAACAATCCATCTATTACAAAATAAATTTGGAATTGATCATGGATTTTTAACAACATTACATCCTTGGTTATCTTATCAAAATGTATTAGACGGCCCTTGTGAATCTGTTTCTTATCCAGGTGAAATACATTATCATTATGCTTTAGGAAGAGCATGTTTACCATCATTGATTCCTAAACCTACTTCTTGTATCGATGCTTCTTGTAAGGTTTTAGATTATTTGGATAAAAAATTCATGTCTTTTTCATTTAGAGTTCCAACTGCAGTAGTTTCAACTGCAGATATTTCGGTTTGCTTAAATAAATCAACAACTGTTGAAGAAGTTAAAGACTTGTTTGAAAAAGCACAAAAAAATCAAAAATGGAAAGTTTTTGATAATAATTTAGAGCCTTTAGTTTCTTCTGATTTTAAAGCATCTGGTTATTCAGCTGTTATTGATCATCGTTGGACTATGGTTAATAATTCTAATTATTTAAAATTAGTATTATGGTATGATAATGAGTGGGGATATAGTTCTAGAGTTGTAGATGTAGTAAAATTAATTGAAAAAAAGAAATTTAAATATTAATTATTTTTTTAACAATTTTT
>CAZFZD010000133.1:0-1531 GCA_964522895.1 Candidatus Woesearchaeota archaeon
GTCATTCAGAAAACATAGGATTAGATAAAAGCCAAAGTTATTCAGGAACAATAGGGGTAAGTTCTGATGAAAGTTTATGGAAATGTCAATATTGTGATAAAAATTTTGGTAAAGATAAAAAAGATTGTTTAAAACATGAAAAAATTTGTAGAAAAACTAATAAATTAAAATCTAAAAATGTAAAGTCTAAAAATTCTTCTAAAAACTTAAATGTAATAGATTTAGACTCAAAAGGAATTAAGGATTAAAAAAGTAGATAATTTAGAAGATCAAAATAGGCTTAAAGAAAGTAAACATTTTTAGGATTATTAAATCTAAAATTAATAACTTACCTCAGCTAACAAATTAACTAATCAATTACAAAGTAAAACAAAGCAACTAAAGAAAGCGGCTATAAAACTAGTAAATATGCACTCTATTTGCCATTTGACAAACATAGACACAGAGTTTATAAAGAAAAAGAAAATAAGTAATTAATTATGGAAAAAGGTTACAAATTGGAGAATGAAACTATTATCTTAAACAGAAACCTTACAGAATTAGATTTATTTGTAAAGGATTTCTTGGATATAATGAAAAAACATTCAGATTATTTAATAGTTAGCGGTTATGTTAGTATTTCTACAGGTAGGGTAAGGGGAACCGAAGATATAGACCTTTTAGTGCCTTTAATGGATAAAGAAAAATTTAAGGAATTCTTCGTTGACTTAGCAAAAAACGATTTTTGGTGCTATCAAGGAGAAGATGCTGAAAATGTTTATAATTATTTGAAAAGTAAGACAAGCATAAGATTTGCCAAGAAAAATACAATGTTCCCCAATATAGAATTTGTGCCAATAGATGAAAAGGACAGGATAAAATATTATGAGTTGCAACATCCTCAAAAGCTCAAAATAAAAGATTTTGAATTTAAGATTTCACCAATAGAATTTGAGATATTATACAAGGAGTTAAAATTAGGGAGTAAAAAGGATTTAGAAGATGCAAGACATTTAAGAACTTTTTTTAAAGAGATACTTAAAGAAGAAAAATTTAAAAGATTTGAAAAGATTATGAAAATAGAAGAAAATGGTAACTAAAGATATAGAATATGTGGGATTGTATGCTGAGAAATTAATAAATAATCCAGAACTTTTTGAACAGCAAAGAATATTTATAGAATCACAAATGAAAGCAAGCAAAGAATTATTTCTAAATAAATTTGGCGAGAATTTTAATGAAGAGGCAAGAAAATATCTTAAGGAAAGAAATCTACTTTAATATTTTCCACAGCAAAACAAGGCAGCCTCTACAAAACCCGAAGATATGTTCAAAAATCCGGACAAGAAAATAAATACTAGTTCTTTAACTAAATTAAAAATGAATAAAGAGGTAATAAAAAAATAAGCTTTATACAATAAGAGGATTACAAGTAATGCTAGATAGTGATTTAGCTGAATTATATGAAGTGCCAACAAAACAGCTTAATAGGGCAGTTAAAAGGAATATTGAAAGATTTCCAAAAGATTTTATATTTCAATTAACTAAAGAA
>CAZFZD010000134.1:0-1502 GCA_964522895.1 Candidatus Woesearchaeota archaeon
GATTCTTAAAATTGAACCATTAGTATCTCCAGTTAAAAAAGAAGTTGAATTAAAAGATTTTTCTGATAAGGTAGAGAAATACCATAAGGCTTTGCTTGAAGTTAAAAAAGGGCAGAAGTATCTTTTTAAAAGAGGATTTGATTTAGAAGCAATTGAAAGATTTAAGTTTGGATTGAAACATAAAAAAGGAGAAACTTGGATTTCTATTCCTTCTTATGATAAAGGAGTTCCAAGATTAATTAAGTACAGAAAAATTACAAATAATACGAATTGTAAAAAATATGATAGAGAATTGGATTCTAATAGTATCTTATTTAATCAGGATGCTTTAGATAACTATGATGAAGTAATTACGGTCGAAGGCGAATTTGATGCAGCAACTCTTATTATGCAAGGATATGAAAATGTAGTAGGCATAACAGTAGGAGCAGGGACTCTTAAAACTGAATGGTATGATCTGCTAAGAAACAAAGATAAAATTTATTTAGTTTTTGATGCTGATCCGGCAGGGCAAAATGCAGCTAAAGATACTTGGGCTACTAGATTAGGTATAAGCAGGTGTTACAATATCTTAATGCCTCAAGGTTTGGATGTTAATGATTATTTCAAAACTCATGATAAAAAAGATTTTGATACTCTAATAGAAAATGCTTTTCAGTTTACAATTGATGGTATCTCGTCCTTAGATGATGTCTTTCTTGATATGTATGAAAGATCATTTGCAGGGGAAGAATCTGAAGTTTATAAACTTCCTTGGGATTCAATTAATGCCATGTTAGGTGGTGGATTAAGACGGCAGAGACTTACTGTAATTGGCGGTGTGCCGGGTAGCGGCAAAAGCTCCATAGCATTCCAAATCTTATTTCATCTTGCTAAGAACTACGGAATTCCTGGTTTGTTCTTTTGTATGGAAATGTCAAAAAAGGAATTAGCAATCAAAGCAATTCAACTTCAATTTAATATGACAAGAGAGGAGATTGAATATAAGGATGCTTTAATCTATGCTTCAGAATTGGAAAATGTTCCATTATATTTAGGTTATTCATCAAGAGTTACACCTAAGAATTTCTATAATACGATGGAGGAAGTTAGAAATAGATACGGTGTTCAGATAGGAGTATTTGATAATCTACAAAGGTTAGTTAGAACTGGTGAAGAGAAAGATATGGGACAGGCAAGTGGTATTTTTAAAGATATTACTATGGATTTAAACATGCCATTTATTTTAGTAAGTCAACCTCGTAAATTGAATAGAGATAGAAATCCTACAATTGATGACTTAAAAGGTTCAGGAGCTATTCCAGCAGATGCAGATGAAGTGTTGTTACTCTACAGAAAAAGGATGTCAGCGGTTGATGGATCGAGTCAATCATTAGATCCAATGACTAAGATTATTATTGACAAGTCAAGATATAGTGCAGGAGGTTCAAGGATATTAAGATTAGTTGGTGAAAAATCAAGATTTGAGGAGGAGGAATGAGTAAGGTAAAAGATAAACTTAA